>NZ_CDWWXA010000066.1:21999-25874 GCF_977971845.1 Frankia sp. CeCAU1
CCGTTTCGACCGTGCCGGCCTCGGTGCCGTCACGACCGGGCAGTGACCCGTCCTCAGGTCTCCGCGGTTGATCTGCCGGCGACCCGACACTGATCCGAGGCGGGGGCGCCCGTCCGGTTTCCCTGGAGGAATTGCCAAGACTTGTGGATGGTGATCGCTAGGCGGCTTGGGTCACGGGTGGGGTGGTGGGTCGTTCGATGAGCTGGCCGCCCTCGAACACGGCGCCGGAGGTCATCACCTGCCGCGGCTGGGCGTGACCGTCACGGACGACCAGCCGGCGGCCGCGTTCGTCACGCTGGTCAGCGAGTTCCGCGATGTAGGCGTCGACCTCGGCTTCCAGGGCGGCGGCGAGCATCCGCCGGGCACCTTCCCGCACGATCTCGTCGATCAGCGACGGGCTGCTCGCCGGACCATCGGCGGGCGTGCCGTCTTCGGGGACTACCGTGAGCACGGGCGCGCCTTCCAGACCGACGCGCCAACGTCGGTCTGACTGAGACCTCAACCTCGATCACCGGGAAGGTACGCCCTCCCCAGCCGATCCACAGGTCTCAACCATTGCTCGTTCCCTATCCGCATGTCGGTCAACAGCGAAGTGATTGAACAGCGGGCAGCGTCCCACCATGTAATACCGGTCATCGTGGACGTGTCGTTCCCGCTACCCGAGCGCACCACTCAACGGCGGATGTCCGGGCTGGCGCTCGGGGCCATGGTCTGCCGGCTTCGACCACTGGTGTCATCCCGGGTCGTGACCCGCGCCCCGTGCATGGACGTTCCCCGCCGTGGCCGCACGTTTCCGCTGGCAGACGGCCTGCTTGTGCGATCGGGGATGTTGATCGTGGGGCCGGGGATGGTGGGGTGGCGGTTCGGGTTGCGCCCGGTTCTGTCCACAGGTATTCAGGACTATTGGTGCGACCTGGGATTTCGTCCAACCTTTTGCTAGTCGTCAAGTTCGCACAATACGAACCGGGCGATGCCCGCAGTGCGCCACCAGGCGTGCGAAGTCCTTCGGCCGGCGACGGGCGTACGTCCGCTCCACGGGGCCGTACCCACCCGCCGGCCCGGTGCTCGGTGAGCACGGCGGGCAGCTCGACATCCAGGCCGAATTTCTCCGTCAACCCGGGCTACCCGGCCGTCTGCGGGGTGGTCGCCAGCCCGCGGTGTGGTCCTGGCTGGGGATGGCCGCCGCCCGCCTCGCAGACGAACGTCCACAAGCCGGCCGCCCATCCATCGGCGCGGGCTGGATGAACTCGTCCGGGTGGAAGGGGCGTACCTGTGTATCCATGCCACAGCTGCACGGGTCGCGAGCTGTGCGTCGCGCCGTATGCCGGTCCTGGCTGCAGTGTGCCGGAGACGCCAGCGAGGAGGTCTCGTCCATGAGCACTCCAGGGATCGGCCATCCGTTGTACCCGCCGCTGCGCCCCACGGTCACCGTCGAGGAGCTCCTGGCCACGAGAGGTACCCAACCCATCCGCTCGCTCGACGACCTGGCCGCTGACACCTTCGATTCCGACGAGGAGCTCGACGAGTTCCTCGCGTTCACCTACGCCGAGCGTCGTCGCGACGTCGCCTGAGCCGTCACCTGAGCCGTCGCCTGAGCCGTCGCCGTGCAGCCCGTCGTCCTTGACACCGACATCGTGTCCCTGAGTCACAAGCGCAGGCTCAGCAGGCCCGTGGCAACCCGCCTGATCGGCCGCCGGCCGCTGATCACCTTCGTGACCTTCGGTGAGCTCACCAAGTGGACCGATCCGCGAGACTGGGGTAGTCGTCGACGTCGGGAACTCGCCGACTGGCTTTCAGGAATCCCTGTACTACCCGGAGACGAAGCCGTCGCTGCCACCTGGGGCGTACTCTCCGCAGCCGCCACCCGGGCCGGACAGCCCCGTCCAGTCAACGACATGTGGATCGCGGCGTGCTGCCTCACTCACAATCTGCCGCTCGCCACCTTGAACCCGAAGGACTGCATGTACTTCAGGGATCATCGTGGTCTACGGATTCTTGGCGAGGAGTAACCGCTGCTTCCGAACGGCGGGCCCCGGGGTCATGCGGTACGCCGTGGTGGCCGGCTGCGACGTCGCCACCGTGACGACTCAGCCGGGATCGAAGTCCCAGCAGAACACGCAGCGCGCCGGTTTCGACCTCCTCCACACCCGCGCCATCCTCAACGCGCGGCGATGTTGGCGGGCCAGCCCGAGGCTGTCCGGTCAGCCATGGAGAAGACCGGTGGCGGAAACGGCCGGCGCAGGTTGGCGCTGCTAAAAAGAGCCATGACCACGACACCACGAATTCAGCAGTACCAGGGCGATCGACGCGAGCTCCGCCCTCTGTTCGAGCTGGCCGAAGACTCGGCCAGTCAACTCGACGCCTACCTCCACCTCGGCCACGTTCTGGTCGCGCTCCTCGACGACCGAATCGTGGGACATCTTCAATTCGTTCCCACCGGACACCCACAGACGGTCGAGATCAAGAACATGGCAGTGCTGAAGCCCCATCAGGGACATGGGATAGGCCGGGCGCTCATCGAGTCACTGGTCGAGCTTCTCGCGGGTGCTCCGGTGACCGCGCTGCTCGTCGCGACGGCCGCCGCCGACATCGACAACCTGCGCTTCTACCAGCGGCGCGGGTTCCGGTTCCGCTCGGTCGAACGCGACGCTTTCACGGCGGCGACGGGCTACCCCGGCTGCGTCGTCATCGACGGCATCGAGCTGCGCGACCGGGTCTGGCTTGACCTGGTCGCTGCCCGCCACCGGGCCCCGCGTCGAAAACCGGGACCTTCTCCTGGCCAGCCGCCCCGGGTTGTTCGAAGCCGAGCACTGCCTCCCGCACACCGGCCTGGGCTAAGTAGGGAGCCGACCGGCCGGCCTGAGCAGGAACGTTGCGACCTATATCGCCGTGGCCATGATCCTCGGCATCTATTTCGCGCTGAGCTCCGGCACCGTGGACAGCATCGTCTACGACGTCGTCCTGGAGGAGACAGGCTCGAGCAAGCTCTACGAGACCTGGATCGGCCGGGCCACCATGATCGAGAGCGGTGTTCTCGTGGTCAGCGCGCTGGCCGGTGGGGCGATCGCCGGCTGGGCCTCCGCGCGGGTGGCCTCCTTCGCCACCTTGCCGTTCGTGGCGGCCTCGGCCGGTCAGACTCGGAGCGCCTCGCCGAGAGGTAAGGCGGCATGAGAGCACCATTGGACGCTCACATGCAGCGGCCCAGGCGGCGTACTCCAGCCAAGTCCCGATGAGAGAGCTCCGGCGCGGCTCGGGTGGATATTGCTGATCGAAGATGTCGGCGGCAGTGACGGTGAGACATCCTGGCGGCGCGTTACGGATCTCCTCGCGAGCGCACAGCGCAAGGCGTGCCCGGGCAGAGCCTTCGGTGAGCACGACCGCATCGATCTCGTTCTGCCCACCCGCGCTCCAACAAGGCCCGACCGCGACGATGTCCCTGCCCAGCGCGCCGGCGACCGCGAGTCGGCGTAGGTGCTCGCGAAACGCTTCCTCCCACGGTTTGCCGAGATGGCCGTCCAGACTCTCGATCAGTACTGGCAGCAGTGCTTTCCCTGATCCACGCTCGATCTCCGCGCGGTACCGGGACAGCACGCCGAGATAGAAAGCGAGGAAATTGTCGGCGATCCGGTAGACGCGCCGGCGGCTGCGCGCTGGTTCGGTGACGGGCATCAGCCGTTCGACCAGCCGCAGCTCGACGAGCCGATCCAGAGTACGGGCCGGTTCAGCCCGAATATAGTCCTTGATCTCGTTGTACTGGGTGCGGCCCTCGGCGATCGCGTGGAGCACGGCCGCCGGGTATTCACCGTGCTCCACCTCGGTGGCAAGCACGAGTTGGCCCTCGGTGAGCAGCGGCGCCCCGGGCCGGCAGGCCAGCC
>NZ_CDWWXA010000067.1:0-13064 GCF_977971845.1 Frankia sp. CeCAU1
TCGGACAGGCGCCGCAGCACGTTGCGGTCCGTATGGGCGACCGGGTCGGACACCCGCTCGTGATCGATGGTGGTCGTGGAGATGTAGGCGAAGCTCCCGTTGCCGGTGACGGTGATGCTCACCTCGTAGCGGATACTGTTCGCCGCGCGCGCCAGGTAGGGGTTGGACAGGATGCCGTACGTGGGGGAGCCGGCCTGCGCCCGCAGGGTGAAGTCGGTCGCGTCCGGCGCCACGGCACCACCGGCGATCAGGACCGCACCGCGGGGCACCATGAAGCACCGCATGACGTGGCCGAGATCGGCGTCCCACAGCCAGTAGCCGATCTCAGTGTGGAACGCCTTCTCCTCGCCAGCCCGCCACGCGGCCATGTGGTAGTCGAGGCCGTAGAGACACTGCGGGCCGTTGTCCACGGGACCGAAGGGCTTGAAGGTGACCCTCTCGCGGTACGGGGTCTCGATAATCGTGCCTTCGGCGTTGCCGAAGGCAACGTCCACCCCCTGGTCGCCCTCCCACTCACCGGCCAGGGCCGCCAACGGACCGAACTCCGGGCCGACTTTTCCCGCCTTCTCCGTCTTCCCTGGCTTTCCTGTCGTTTCCGTCACCGCAAATCCTCCTTGAACGAGGAATTACCTGTAGGTGGCACAATTCCAAAACATGCCCGGAACATCTCGACATTACTGTCAAATTCCTGCAAGCCGCTGTTGCGCGACTCTCAAGCCGCGCCGGACGGCGTATTCACCGTGCTCATGGGCCCGCCCTCAAGATCGAACATTTCGCCGGTCTGTGGGTACGGCGCCGCTTTGGTGGGTACGGCGCCGATTCAGTCTTACGTGGTGGTGTTGCGGGGGTGGGCGGCTTCGTGTTCGTAGGTCTGCCAGCGCCCGAGGATGTCGCGTTGGGCGAGTGCCGCGAGCTCGTCGGCTTCGTCGGGGTTGACGGTGTTGAGGAGGGTGAACCGGGATTCGGTGGCGGCGAACTCGCTGAAGGGGATGGACGGTGCCCGCGAGTCGAGGGAGAACGGCCTTTCCGCGCGGGGGTCGACCCGGTAGAGCGGCCAGTATCCCGATTTCACCGCGGCTTTCTGGTGGGCCAGGCCGTCGGTCATGGTGATGCCGTGGGCGATGCAGTGGCTGTAGGCGACAATGAGGGACGGGCCGTGCCAGCTGGCCGCCTCGTTGAAGGCTTTCACCGTGTGCTGGTCGTTGGCGCCGAGGGCGACCTGCGCGACGTACACGTCGCCGTAGGCGGCGGCGAGCAGCCCGAGGTCTTTCTTGCGGGTCCGTTTGCCGCCGCCGGCGAACTTCGCGACCGCGGCGCGCGGCGTCGACTTCGACGCCTGCCCACCGGTGTTGGAGTACACCTCGGTATCGAGGACGAGCACGTTGACATCGCGTCCCGACGCGAGCACGTGGTCGAGGCCGCCGAAGCCGATGTCGTACGCCCACCCGTCCCCACCGATGATCCACACGCTTTTGTCGACGAGGTCGTCGAGGACAGCGTCGAGGGTGGTGTCGTGGTCGACGGTGGCCAGCCGCCGGCGTAGTTCGGCCACCCGCTGGCGTTGGTCGAGGATGCCGGCCTCGGTCGACTGGTCGGCGGTGAGCAGCGCCTCGACGAGCGTGCCGCCGACCGTCGCGGTCTGTGCGCGCAGCAGTCGGCGGGCCTCGCGGGCCCGGCTGTCGAGCGCGAGGCGTATCCCGAGCCCGAACTCGGCGTTGTCCTCGAACAGCGAGTTCGCCCAGGCCGGGCCGCGGCCGTCGGTCCCCGCCGACCAGGGTGTGGTCGGCAGGTTGCCGCCGTAGATGGACGAGCATCCCGTGGCGTTGGCGACGATGATGCGGTCACCGAACAGCTGCGTGAGCAGTTTGAGGTAGGGCGACTCCCCACAGCCGGCGCAGGCGCCGGAGAACTCGAACAGCGGCTCCCGTAGCTGCGAGCCGCGGACCGTGTCCGGTGGGGCGAGCGCCGGTGGGACCGCCGGCAGCGTTTCGCGGAACGCCCATCCGGCACGTTCCTCCTCGAAGCGGGGTGCGGCGTCGACCATGTCCAGGGCGCGATGGCCCTCGATCTCCCGGCTCTTCGCCGGGCAGGCCTCGACGCAGATGCCGCAGCCGGTGCAGTCGTCCGGTGCCACCTGCACCGCGAGCCGGAACGCCGCGAGGGTGCGGTCCTTCGGCTTTTTGTGCCGGAACGACGCCGGCGCGTCGGCGAGCCGCGCCGGGTCGAACAACGTCATCCGGATGGCGGCGTGCGGGCAGGAAATCGCGCACTTGCCGCAGTCGATGCACAGGTCCGCATCCCACACCGGAAGCTCGCGGGTCAGGCCGCGTTTCTCGTACCGGGCCGTCCCGACGGGGAAGGTGCCGTCAGCCGGTAGTGCGCTGACGGGAAGCAGGTTCCCCTCCCCTGCCATGATCCGCGCCGTCACCTGCCGGACGAACGCGGGCGCCTCGCCGAGCAGCTGCCGGCGCGCCTGCCCCGTGACCACACGAGCCTGCAGGTCGACCTCGTGCAGGGCGTCGAGCGCGGCATCGATGGCGGCGAAGTTACGCTGCAGCACGGCGTCACCGCGTTTGCCGCGGGCGGCGCGGACCCCGTCCTTGACCGCCGCGATCGCCTCGTCGCGGTCCAGCAGACCGGACAGCGCCAGGAAACAGGTCTGCAGCACCGGGCTTACGATCCCGGGCATGCCGGCCTGCTTCGCCACCCGGTCGGCGTCGACGACGAACAGGCGCGCATCCCGGTCGAGCAGGTGCCGCTGCGCGTCGGCCGGCAGATGCTCCCACACCTTCTCCGGCGCATGCGGGCTGTTGAGCAGCACGGTGGCACCCGGCGCGGCCACGGCGAGCACGTCCACCCGTTCCAGCAGCGAGGCCTGATGACAGCCCACGTACTGGGCGTTCTGGATAAGCCACGGGGAGTCGACCGGTCGTGGCGACAGCCGCAGATGCGAGACCGTCATCGACCCCGACTTCTTGGAGTCGAACACGAAGTACGCCTGCGCGTGCAGCGGCGTGCGAGCTGCGACGATACCGGCCGTTGCCCGCGTGGCACCCACCGTGCCGTCGCTACCGAGCCCGTAGAACACCGCCCGCAGCACGTCATCCGGCTCCGGGACACGGTCGCCGTCCACCTCGAGCGACAGGTCCGTGACGTCGTCGCGGATACCCACCGTCACCTCCCGGCGCGGCGCCGCGCCGGCCAGCTCGTCGAACACCGCCGCCGCCATCGCCGGGGTGAACTCCTTCGACGCCAACCCGTAACGGACACCGATCACCCGCGGCATCCGCTCGGGCCGTTCCGCGAACGCGGCGACGACATCCAGCCGCAACGGCTCACCCGACGCGCCCGGCTCCTTCGTCCGGTCCAGGACCGCGACCGACCGCACCGTCAGGGGCAGGCACGCGAGCAACGCCCGGCCGTCGAAGGGACGGAACAAACGAACCTGGACGAACCCGACCCGCTCGCCTCGCTCGACCAGCCGGGTGACCGCCTCCCGCACCGCCGACCGACCCGACCCCATGACGACCACAACCCGCTCGGCCTCGGGATGACCCTGATACTCAAACAGGCGGTAGGCCCGGCCCGTCGCCGCGGCCAGCCGGTCCATCACCCCCTGCACAATCCCGGGAACCGCGGCGTAGAACGTGTTCGACGCCTCCCGGGCCTGGAAGAACGTGTCGGGATCCTGGGTGGTGCCCCGGATCACCGGACGGTCGGGGGACAACGCCCGGCGGCGATGGGCATCGATATGCCCGGCAGCCAGCAGACCACCCAGCGTGCCGTCGTCGAGCAACGCCACCTCGTTCAGCTCGTGCGACGTGCGGAAACCGTCGAAGAAGTGCAGGAACGGCACCCGCGACTCGAGCGTTGCCGCATGCGCCACCGCGGCCAGGTCATGCGCCTCCTGCGGCGACGCCGAACACAGCATGGCGAAACCGGTCGACCTCGCCGCCATCACATCACTGTGATCACCAAAGATCGACAGTGCGTGCGTGGCCACGGTCCGGGCCGCGACGTGGAGAACCATCGGTGTGAGCTCACCGGCGATCTTGAACATGTTGGGCAGCATCAGCAGGAGACCCTGCGAGGCGGTGAACGTCGTCGACAGCGCACCCGCCTGCAACGCCCCGTGCACAGTGCCGGCGGCACCACCCTCACTCTGCAGCTGGACGACCTCGGGCACCGCACCCCACAGGTTCGGGCGGCCCTTCGCCGCCCACGCATCGGCCAGCTCCCCCATAGCCGACGCCGGGGTGATCGGATAGATCGCGATCACCTCGCTCGCCAGGTAGGCCACCAACGCGGCGGCCTCGTTCCCATCGATCGTCTTCTGACCCATACATCCCAGACTCAGGCGTCCGGAGGCGGATCGAGGAGGGACTTCCTTCCCGTCCCCGAAGGCGGAAGTCACCAGTATCCGACTCCCGACGACGTTACCGATCCAGAAACAGCCGTAGTCTGCTGGTGAACCGGACGCGGAAGCATTGCGGGTCCGGCCGAGGAGACACGACGTCCCTCCGCCGCCGGGCGGAGCGCGCGACCGGGAGCGAGGATGCGGTGAAGGTCGTGGCGATCGCCAGCTACAAGGGCGGGGTAGGCAAGACCACGCTCACCGCAAACATCGGCGCCGCGATCGCCCGGCTGGGGAGACGGGTACTGATGATCGACCTGGACCCGCAGGCGAACCTGACCTTCTCCTTTTGCCGACCCGAGACCTGGCGGACGGACCTCGCCGACCACCGGAGAACCGTCAAGGCGTGGTTCGAGTCGTGGCGGCCGGAGACCACCCCACCGCCCCTCGCGGGGTACGTGACCACACCATCGGTCGTCAACGCCGCCGTCGCCGCGGGCGGCGGCACGTTGGACCTGCTCGCGTCGCACCTCTCACTCGGCGACATCGAGATGGACCTCACCGCCAGGCTGGGCGGGGCGCGGGCCCACCGGTCCACCAGGTACTACTTCGACGTCTACCAGCGGCTGGCCACCGGGCTGGCGTCCTTCTCCACGTACGACTACGACCTTGTGCTCATCGACTGCCCGCCGAACTTCGGAGTCATCACCCGGGCCGCGATCGCCGCCTGCGACCACCTGCTCATCCCGGCCCGGCCGGACAACCTGTCGACGCTGGGCATCGAACATCTGATGAGCAGACTGGGCCGGTTCGTCTGGGAGTACAACAGGGTCGCGGGGTTGCAGTCCGGGATGCATCCGGCCGTGAAACGACTCGAACCGCGGGTGCTCGGTGTTGTTCTCATGATGGTCCAGTACTACGGCGGTCGGCCGACCAGCTTCCTGCGGCCCTACATCCACCAGGCATCTGGTCTCGGACTCCCGGTGTTCGAGTCGATGCTCCGCGTGAGTAACCGGAGCTTCGCTGGAGCGGCTGGAACCCAACTGCCGGCGGTGCTGTCCGCGGATCTCCCGCCCGAGGTGGCCCGGGAGCTGATCAGCCTGGTCGAGGAGTTCCTCCGACGGGTCGGGGCGGCCAGCCGCATGGCGGGCCCGTCGCATAGGCCCGTCGCGTAGGCGAGGCCCAGAGGCCCCGGCGTCCGGCCAGTCATGATCGACATCCCCCGGGGTGCACCTCAAGTAATGATCATACTGCTTCTCGTTCTCGTCGAAGCGGGCCAGAACTCGCAAGTCGGGACTTGATCGTCTGATGGTCGGGGGTAGCGACAAGCACCCCCTTGGAGCGTGTAGCATCGCAGTCGTTCGCGGGTGAGACATCCGCGAACCACCTGTCCGGGTGGCGGAATGGCAGACGCGCTAGCTTGAGGTGCTAGTGCCCTTTAACGGGCGTGGGGGTTCAAGTCCCCCCTCGGACACTCTCGTTCGTACATGATCCCTTGAGGCTTGGCCTCGGCGATCACTCGGTGGGCTCCTGGTTCGTAGGTGAGTTGCAGGCCGAGTTGGGTGTAGATCTCGGCTTTATCGGCCGGGTCGGCTTCGGTGAGAACGGCGACGATGTCGCCCACGGCGGTGACCATGTCGTGGATCTCCTGTTCGGTCATGGGGGCTGCGCCGTCCGGGTCGAGGCCGGCGCGGGCGGCGTGGGCGTTGATGTGGTTCGCGGCCTGCGTCTGGGTCCAGCCGCGGGCGTGGCGATGGGCGGCGCGGGGGCGGTAGTGGTAGCGGCGGGCGAACTCGATCGCGATCTCGTCGTGACTCATCCCGACCGCGCGCATCCGCGCCCGCAACTCGTCCTGCTCTACCCGCTGGCTTGGCTTGGCCGTCACGACGGGCTAGATCCCCTCGGAAATCCGGTGGTCGATCTTCCGGTGGTTCCTGACTGGAACCATTCTCACGGTAGTCCTTCTGTCACGGACCGAGCGGTACGGGATGACGTCGGTCCTCGGCCGACCTGTTGTTCAGCTTGTCGCTGTTGTGCACTCGCAGTGCCTGGCGTGGCGTCCGAGACATCCACGTAGCTGATCTTCGGCGAACTTCACCGTCTCCATCAAATCGCCGTACAGCGATTCCGGGATGCTTCCGGCATCGAGCCCGGCGGCGCGGAAGACATCGGCCAGGGTTTGGCGCTGCGTCGTCGTCATCGACTCCCGGAGGCGGTGCGCGAGCGTGTCGCGGGCCGTGTACGCGTCCTTGAACGCACCTGCGATCAGCGCCCGGCGTAGTACGTCGATGCGCGGATGGTCGTGGCCGTCGGCGAGGTCGAGCGCGATCATGCCTGCTCGGGCACGGAAGACCATGGTCGAGAGGTCGGGCTGCCGCATCAGGGTGAGCGCGGTGGCGAGGAGCGGGGCGATCTGCGGGCCGGTGTCGGCGCCAGCCTGTCGCAGACAGTGCACCCGCAGGATTGTTTGGATCGCCTGTTCCCACGGTTCGGGGGTGGCGCTCTGGTCGACCAGCGCTGCTGCCTGCTCGGTGTGCCCGGCCTGGGCGAGTGCCAGGACGGTCGCCTGTCGGCCGTCGAGCAGTCGGCGGCCGACTCCGCGGTGGGCGGGGTGCCGGTAAGAAACGTGTCACCAGGTGCAAACGCGGATGATCTTGATTCGTGTCTCTCTGTGGGCGTGGGCTGTTGGCACCGGGCGCGCGTGGCCATGATGTTCGAGCGTGGCCCGGTCGCTGGATCTCGATGAGCTCGTCGAACACTGGACGTTGCTGGAGGACGAGCGGGAGCTGATCGCGGGCAAGCGCGGGCCGACGCGGCTCGGGTTCGCGGTGATGTTGAAGTTCTTCACCCAGCTGGGCCGGTTCCCCCGAGGTCGCGGCGAGGTGCCGGACGAGGCTGTGGCGTACCTGGCCCGCCAGGTCGGTGTCGAGCCGGGCGATATGGGCTTCTACGAGTGGACCGGCCGCACGATCGAATACCACCGGGCGCAGATCCGTGAGCATCTGGGCTTCCGGGAGTGCTCGGTGGCCGACGCGGACACGCTGGCGGAGTGGCTGGCCGGCCACGTGTGCGAGGCCGAGCGGCGTTCGGAGCTGGTCCGCGTCGAGCTGCTGGCGCGGTGCCGCGCGGAGCGGATCGAACCACCGGCCGCCGGCCGGATTGAGCGGATCGTGCGCTCGGCGCTGCATCAGGCCGAGCTGGCGCTGACCGCCCGGGTCGCTGGGCGTCTGTCCGTGGACGTCGCCGGCCGGCTCCATGCCCTGGTCGCGGTCGATGTCCCGGACGACGACACCGGTCAGGAGTCGGTGCTGGCGTTGATCAAGTCGGTGCCGGGCAACGTGAGTCTGGACTCGATGCTGACCGAGATCCGTAAGATGCGTGCGGTCCGCGCGGTCGACCTGCCCGACGGTCTGTTCGCCGATGTCGCCCCGCGGGTCGTCGCGGCGTGGCGGACCCGGGCCGCGGTGGAGTCCCCGTCGCACCTGCGGGACCATCCCGACCCGCTGATGCTGACGTTGCTCGCGGCCTTGCTGCACCACCGGCACGGGGAGATCACGGACACGCTGGTGGAGTTGCTGATCTCGACGGTGCACCGGATCGGCGCGCGGGCGGACAGGAAGGTCACCGAGGAGCTGATCAACGCGTTCAAGCGGGTGACCGGCAAGGAGAACATCCTGTTCGCGATCGCTGAGGCCTCGCTCAGCAGTCCGGACGAGCCGGTCCGTGAGGTGGTGTTCCCGGCGGTCGCGGGTGGGGAGCAGACGCTGCGGGAGCTGGTGGCCGAGTTCAAGACGAAGGGGCCGGTGTACCGGCGCACCGTGCGGACCACGCTGAAGGCGTCGTACTCGAACCACTACCGGCGCGGGCTGATCGCGCTGCTCGACGTGTTGGAGTTCCGGTCGAACAACGACACCCACCGGCCGGTCCTCGACGCCCTCGACCTGATCCGCCGATACGCCGACACCCGGCTGACGTACCTCCCCGTCGGGGAGACGGTCCCGACGCACAAGGGGCTGCTGGGCGACTGGAACGAGCTGGTGTTCACCGACCCGGCCAAGGGCCCGAAGCGGGTCGTCCGCGGCGTCTACGAGATCTGCACCTTCCAGGCCCTGTGCGACAGCCTGCGCTGCAAGGAGATCTGGGTCGTCGGCGCCGAGAAGTGGCGCAACCCCGATGAAGACCTGCCAGCCGACTTCGAGGCCCAGCGCGCCACGCACTACGCCGCCCTGCGCAAGCCGCTGGACCCGACCGTCTTCATCGACCAGCTACGCGAGGAGATGCGGACCGAACTGGCAGCGCTCGACGCGGCCCTGCCGAAGCTGCCCTGGCTGGAGATCGCCGAGCGGGGCAAGAACGGCCCGATCCGGCTGACCGACCTCGACGCCGCACCCGAACCGCGCAACCTGCGCCGCCTCAAGGCCGAGGTGCGGACCCGGTGGGGCACCGTCCCCCTGATCGACATGCTCAAGGAGGCGGTCCTGCGCACCGGCTGCCTCGCGACCGCGACCACCATGGCCGGCCGTGGCGACCTGGCCCCCGAGGTGCTCGCCGAACGGCTGATGCTCGCGATCTACGCCTACGGCACCAACACCGGCATCCGCGCGGTCGCCGGCAACGCGCAGAACGGCCACAGCGAGGACGACCTGCGCTACGTGCGCCGCCGGTATCTGACCGCCGAGCTCGCCCGCACGGTCGCCGTCGAGATCGCCAACGCCACCTTCGCCGCCCGGGCGCAGCAGGTCTGGGGCGCCGGCTCCACCGCGGTGGCCAGCGACTCGACGCACTTCGGCGCGTTCGACCAGAACATCTTCACCGAGTGGCACTCCCGCTACGGCGGCCGCGGCGTGCTGATCTACTGGCACGTCGAACGTAAAAGCATGGCGATCCACTCTCAGCTGATCAGCTGCACCGCGTCCGAGGTCGCCGCGATGGTCGAAGGCGCGATCCGGCACGGTACGGCCATGGAGGTCGAGGGCACCTACGTCGACTCCCACGGCCAGTCCGAGATCGGCTTCGGGATCACCCGTCTGCTCGGCTTCGACCTGCTCCCACGTATCAAACGGATCAACAAGGTTCGCCTGTACCGGCCGGCTGCTGGCGAACCGGACGCCTACCCGCGGATCGGCCCGGCGCTGACCCGGCCGATCCGCTGGGACGTCGTCGCCGAACAGTACGACCAGATGATCAAATACGCCACCGCGATCCGGACCGGCACCGCTTCCGCCGAGGCGATCCTGCGCCGCTTCACCCGGACCAACGCGATCCACCCCACCTACCAGGCCATGATCGAGGTCGGGCGGGCGCAGCGGACCCTGTTCGTCGCCCGCTACCTGCGCGACCGGGACCTGCAACGCGAGATCAACGAAGGCCTCAACGTCGTCGAGTCCTGGAACCGCGCCAACAGCGTCATCTTCTTCGGCAAGGGCGGCGACATCGCCACCAACCGCCGCGACGAACAGGAACTCTCCGTCCTCTGCCTACGGGTCCTGCAGGCCGCCCTGGTCTACGTCAACACGCTCATGCTCCAGGACGTCCTCGCCGACGACGCCTGGACCGAGCAGCTCACCGACGCCGACCGGCGCGGCCTGACCCCGTTGTTCTGGACGCACGTCGCCCCGTACGGCGAGGTGAAACTCGACATGACCAGCCGCCTGACACTCAGCGTGTCCGCCGCGGCGCCGCTGGTGTAGACCCGAACAGCCTGGCATGCCTCGGGTCGGGGGGAAGAGACTGAGACATGCCGGGTCCGGCTGGTAACCGCATCCCTCGCCAGGAGAGTTCAACGACGCTCGTCACGTGCCATACGCGTCGCGTGTGAGGGTGGATAGTGCCGCTCGTAGATCGGCGTGAAGCTGGTTGTGTGCCGCGCTAATCGCGTGTTCCTTCTTCGTCCGCTCCGCGCCATATAGGTAAACGGGGCCGACCCGGAGACTCTCCTCCTCCCACCTGTAACGTGCGTGTACATGGCCGTGGAGATGCGGCCAGAGGTTCCCCAGCACTTCGTAGTTGATCCGCAGAAAGTCTTCGTCCCGAGCCGCGCATACCTGCGAGACGGCCTCGCCGAGAAGGGACAGGTCAAAAAGGAAGTCCATTCGTTCTGGGCGGGGAAGGTCAGTCAGATGGTTTGCCGATCCGGCGTAGACGAGCAGGCAGTAGCCGGGGAGATGCTGCGTGCTGCCTAGCACTGCCCATCCAGTGCGCATTCGATGGAGAACGTGGGGTTCCTCACCGCTTTCCAACGTGGTAAGCCATTCGCTGCTCATGTCCACGCCCTCCGTGCCCTGCGCTGTGTCTGCGCGGTCTACACCAACGGGCGCCATACGTTAGCATAAGCACATGATCGATCGGGTCGCTACGCTATGTGATTTGGCTGAAGGTCAGTGGGGGTGTGTCACGGAGCGGCAAGCGGAGAGAGCCGGTGTCTCCGTCGTCGAGCTTGGGCGTTTCAAAGAAGCAGGGGTCGTTGAGCCTGTCATCGAGGGGGTGATGCGTATTCGCGCTGGTGGGAGGCATCTTTTTCCGCGGCTGTACAGCCAGTGGCTGATGCTGGATCCGGAGCGGCCGGGGTGGCTGCGGGATGCCCCGGGGTGCGGCGTTGTCTCCCATGCCACGGCGCTGCGGGTCTACGGGATTGGTGACCGGCCGGGACTCGGCGTGGAGTTCACGCTTCCCGCTGGCCCAGCCCGGCCAAGGAGCTCTCATCCTGGCATCGTCCTGCACTCTGGCGAGGTAGCTGCCGATGAGTGGACGACCCGGTCCGATCTTTTTGTGACCACTCCCGCACGCACATTGCGCGATCTAACCTACAGCGGGCGGTTCGACCTCGCCGAACTCGGCCGCGTCGCCCACGCCTTTCTGCGCACCCACCTAGCGAACGAGACCGAGTTGGCTCGAGGTCTGGAAGTAACCGCCAGGACATCGCCCTACAGCGGTGAAACCGCGGGTTCGTTGGAGTCGATTCTGCGTGCGGCGGACGAGGACAGCGTAGACTTCCCCGCCCACCCGCAGCGCTAGTCAAGCCCATGGCCGACACAGACAGCCATAATCCCGACTCCCACATCGGGCCGGAGTTCCGTGAGGCGTTCCCCTCATGGTCGGAGTTCCGTTCCTACGTCACCGATCGGGCTCGCGCAGCGGAGTTCAATGCCGACCGCGCACTTCACCAGATCTTGACCGGGGACTTCGCAGCGCGCCTCATGAACCGAACCCCGCACGACTGGATCATCTTCGGTTCGCTGGCGCTTCCTTCCCGGCCCGCCACAGACTTCTCGTGGCCTGCCGACTTTCTTCCCGCTCAGCCGAACGAAATCCATCCCGCGTATGTGATGGCCCGATCCGCGTTCGATCTGGACCTGTGCGCTCTCGACATCACGGAATCCTACGGCGTTCATGTCAAGCAGGCTGTGGATGCGGTCACGGTGAACGCGGGCGACACCGCCCGAGCTGAGCGTGGGCTGGGCCTTGGAGGACTGGTCCGCTACAGCGCCGATGTCAGGGTCTACGACAGCGGGAAAATCATGGGAGTGATCGTCGCCCAGCCGATCGACCCGAGATACGGGCCCGGCCAGGCACGTCCCGTCGACGACCCAATCGGACTTGAGATCGACATCAAGCCGCCCGACCGGGTTCCTCTGTTCGGCCCGGCCCACCACGCCGAACGGTCCATCGTTGGCATCGCCGTGCCCGGCCTGGCGCCCGTTACCCCCATGATGTACCCCACGGCCAGCCAGCTCGCAGACAAGATCTCCATGCTGAGCGGGCCAGCCCCCGGTTCGTCCCGCCAGGTCGCACCTGGCCCTCGCCACCGCTACAAGGACCTCTTCGACATCCACTACATGATCCGTACCTGTTCCGTGGAGGCCCGTCACATGCGGGAGGCGCTTGAGGTCAACAACCAGGTCCGCTTCGGCCGCGATGGCCTGCCCCATCCCTACCACGTCTACGGAGCCGGCCGCAGACCCGGTGAACTCGACGTTCCCTGGCGGTCGGCGGTGAACACGTTCAAGGCCGACCAGCCACAGCTCGCGCGCTACCCCGACTTCGACGCGATGGAACGCGCCGCGGCAGGCTTCGTGGCAGAGCTGACCACAGCGTCTCCGACCAGCACCTGGGCACCAGGACGCGGCTGGTCCCCTCCCCGCTCGGATCTCCACGCGCTGGCATTCCCCCGGCCACCATCTCTCAGACCCGGTCCACGGACCCCGCCCGCGCAGCCTCGCACGCTCCCGCCTCACCCGGGCCAGGCGCCCCGGCCACCAACGCGATAGAGGACTTGCTTCGCAGCGTTTCTGCGCCACCCTGGAAGTAGCCGAGCTTCAAGAAACCTACGTTTCCTGAAGCTCGGCCCGAGATGATCCACAACAGTCCTGGAGTCGTCAAAAACTCCTTCAAAAACCGGCACCGTCAACAACCCCGGCGGGACCGTTTGCTGAGATGATCGCGGTCGTGACCGCAGCTTTCGAGCCCGCGAAGTTCCTCGCCGCCGAGCCGGCGGTGCTCACCCACATCCGGATCGGCTACGCCCGGGTGTCGACCGGCGGGCAGAAGCTCGAGCGCCAGATCGACGCGCTCACCGCCGCCGGCTGCCGGCGGATCTTCGCCGAGAAGCAGTCCGGCCGCGACACCGACCGCCCCCAGCTCACCGCCTGCCTGGCCTTCGCCCAGCCCGGGGACACGCTCGTCGTGCCCGCCCTCGACCGGCTCTCCCGCT
>NZ_CDWWXA010000067.1:13563-25678 GCF_977971845.1 Frankia sp. CeCAU1
CAGCCGGCCGGACCCGCCACCAGCTCGACGCCGCCCCGCCGCAGGCCAGCTAGATCATCGCCGTTTGCGGCTGGTGACACGTTTCTTACCGGCACCCCTGGGCCGCGGCTTGTTCGGCGGCTTCGTGCCAGCGCCCGGCCCGTGCCAGCGCCCGGACTCCGTCCGCCAGGAGCGCCGTCCAGGTCAGGGTGCGCATGGTCCGATGGTCGTCGGAGGCGCAGGTGACGTTGTGGAGACTGACGGACCGTCCGTCGATCAGTGCGCTGGTCTGCGTGCGCGCGGCCTCGTGCAGGGCCTGGAGGATCGCGTGAGCGCGGTTGCCGTCACCATCGCGGATCAGTTGGCGCGGGAGGTTGAGCACCGGTTGGAGGGCGAGTTCGGCGGCTGAGGCGGGCAGGGGCCGCGCCTGATCGAACAGCGTGTGTTGGCGCCAGCACAGGTCTTGGGCGAGGTCTGGTTGTCCGCAGTCGGAGGCGATCAGCGCCGCCTTGTTGCAGACTTCGGCCGCTCGGAGGAGCGGGAGACCGTCCGATGTCCGTGCGGCCAGGTCGTGCAGCTGTCTGACTCGGTCTTCGAGGGGGAGGCCGGGTGGTCGGGGGCGTTGGACCAGCGGGAACCAGGCGAGCAGGTTCTCGTCGGCCGGGTCTGTTCCGACGTTCGTCATGCCGGTTCCCGATCGTGCGGCTGGTGATCGGAGGCGGGGTCGTGCCCGAACACGACGGTCTTGGCGGTGTGCGCGAGGACGGCTTGCGCCGTGTGGGGAAGGCCGTGCCGGTTCCAGGCGAAGATGATGTGGTGGGCGAGGACGGCGCGTAGGCCGCGGCGTAGCCGGCCGTCGGTGGCCAGGGCGGCCAGTTCGGTGCCGGCGGCGGCGAAGTCGCTGGTCCAATCGGTGAAGGCCGGCGGCAGGGTGTCCTTGGCCAGGCTGTCGGTGTCGATGCTCATCAGGCGCCGCAGGCCGTCACGCAGGGTGCGGAGCCTGTCGTCGGGGGTGCGCTCAGGTGGTTGCCGGTGCTCGGCGACTCGCGCCCACACGTCTCCTTCCTCGTACCAGTCGAGCCCGGCGGCGCGTAGCAGGTGCGAGCACAGCAGGACCGACAGTTCACGGCGGCGCCGGTCGGCCGGTTTGTGGCTGGTGCTGTTCAGGTAGGTGAGCAGGTGTCGGCTGTCGAGGTGGAAGAGCCGGTGGGCGGTGTCCATGCCTTCGGCGCCGCCGAAGGCATGGCTTTCTGGTTCGTAGAGGGTGGACGTGGCGTCCTCGATGCGGCGTGTCTCCCGGAGATCGGCGAGACGGGTGTGGATGTACGCCTTGGCCTCTCCTGTCGTCTGGCGGGGCAGGTAGCGGATGCGCCAGCAGGGCGCCTTGCGTACGAAGAACCAGGAGGTGATGAGCCCGTCGGTCTCGGCGGTGTCCAGCAGAGGGGCGAGGTGGTCCACGGCGGTGCCCTCGGCGTTCGCCCAGTCGGGGAAGGTGACGTTGACCTGGTGCCAGGTGCGGGTGTCCATGTCGGCTCCTGATCAGGCCAGCAGGAGGAAGGCGTCCCAGCCCGACGTCGGGGCGGCGCCGGTGCCGGCGGTGTGCAGGGCGAGGGCGGCGCCGGCGGCGCCGTCGAGAAGTTCGGGGTCGCGCACGGTTGTGCCCATCTGTGCGATCAGCCTGACTGACAGGCCGGGGAGTTCGGCGGTGAGCTGGGGATGGTGGGAGTCGGCCGCCATGCGCCAGGCGGACTGGAGTAGCCCGGCGGTGCCGTGACACAGGCCGATCTCGGTGAGCTGGTCGAGTTGCGCCTCATCGCGAAGTGCCGCGAGGAGCGCGTTCTCGGCGGCTTGCTGGCGTGCGGTGTCGCGCAGGGCCATGCCGGCGAGCTGTTGGGCGCGGGCGGTGCCGCTGACGCCGTAACACCAGGAGGGGCGGGGCCGCAGGGTTGCGGCGACCTTGCCTTCACGGACCTGGCGGAGGGTGATGAATCCGGGCCACCAGGGGCCGGTGTCGCCGTGCTGGCACCAGCGGTCGGTCCAGGCGCAGATCCGTGCGATCGCGTCGTCGGCGCCACGGACCGGCAGGCCGCGCAGGTGGGCCAGGGCAAGCAGGGCGAGGACGGCGCTGATGCCGTGCGCGAGGCCGACGTTGCCGTGTCCTTGGGGGAATTCGGGGCTGGGTTCGCCGTTGGGTGCAGAGTCCGTCCACCAGGGTGGGAGGTCGTCTCTTCCGGCCAGTGGTTCGGTCAGTCTGACCAGGTACGACAGCAGTTCGCCGGTGATCGGGTGATCGGGGTGGCGGCGCAGGTGGTAGACGCCGAGTCCGGTCAGGCCCCGGATCAGGTCGAACTCCTTCATCGCGGGCCGCCGGCTCTGTTCGATGCGTGTGTGGGCCGCGGCGAGTCGGGTGCGGGTCATGGCGACGACGGCCTGATCCAGATGGGCGAGGGCACGGTGGTACCGGCCTGATGGTCCGGCTGCGGTGTGCAGGGTGAAGGCCAGGGCCGGAGCGCCCAGGTACAGGCCCGCGTTGGCCGCCGCGGTCAGGGCGTCGGACGCGGCGGCGGACAGCCAGGCGTGCACGGTGCTCCAGTCGCCGTACCCGGAGCGGGCACGTTCGATGTGCAGCAGGGCGATGCCCGCCGCGCCGCCGGCGAGCGACTGCGGCCACGCCCTTCCCCCGGTCGGTCGGTGGGCGGCCCAGGCGGTGTGCGGGTCGGCTAGTGCTTCGGCAACAGTGTTCGCGGCGGCGAGCGCGTCCGGATCGGAGCTGGTCATGATGGGTTCCTCGTGCGCGCGGTCCAGCTCAGTGCGGCGGCGCGAGCCAGGTGCAGGCAGGCGCGTTCCCCGGCCAGGCTGACTCCGGCCATGCGGACATGGTGGAGATGCAGAAGATCAGGCAGCAGGGAGGTGGGGGCCTCCGCGCGGGTTTCCTGGAGGACGTGTCGGTAGGCGGTGAGTGCCTCGCGCCGGTGCGCCCAGCAGGAGAGGACGTGCTCGCCTCCGGGCTGTGCGGCCAGCGCGCGTGGGTCGGCCGGGTTCGCCAGGGCGACGGTCTGCTGGTACAGCGCGCGGGCTGGGGCGGACGGCTCCGTCCGGGTGTGGCTGATGAGCCAGCTCGTCGCCTCGGCGGTGTCGCCGATCAGGCCGGTCACGATGGCGAGCATGCTGGCGGCGGTCAGCGCGCGACGGTCGGGCCCGCTCTTCTCCCTGGAGGCGGCGAGCTGGGCGAGGGCCGCCGCTGAGTCGGCGGCGAAGTACGCCTCCGCGGCGTCCATCGCGGCGGTGCCCCCGAAGCGTGAGATCTCGGGGAAGTAGGTGTCCCACTGCGCGCGGGAGATCAGGCCGGCGCGGCGGAGCCGCTGGGTCCAGGCACCGATCCGGTCGGCGGTCGGCGCCACACCGTCGGCGGTGACCGCGAGCCGCAGGCGCAGATGGTCGTCGGGGTCGTGGTAGCGCAGGAACCACCAGCGCGCCTCGCCCGCGGCCTGCTGCCCGTTCAGCTCGTGGACGAGGTGCGGCAGATGGCGGGTGAGGATGTCGTCCTGGCAACCGAGGCCGGCGTAGATCTTGACTGAGAACCGTGCGTCGCAGCCCGGAAGATGCCCATGATCGCGGCCAACGACCTGCGCCCGGCTGAACCAGCCCGGTGTCGCCGCCGGCGCGGCGACCGCTGCCAGGGGGACGACGATCTCGTGGGCATGCCCGCTGACCCAGCCGGCCGCGTCGGTGTCGGGGGCGGCGCGCAGCAGCGCGGCGCCGGAGCGGTCGAGGTGGGAGCGCAGCAGTACCCGGTGGGCCGGCTCAGACAGGTCCAGTCCGATGCGCTGGTCACCGTCGCCGAGGTAGACCGCCGAGGGGAGGTTGACCTGCTCCCGCCAGCTGGCCAGGGCACGGTCCCACTCCGTCCAGCCGGCCGCGGAGCCGGGCAGGTCCGCGGTCCCCAGCAGCCAGCGCGCTGGTGAGAGGACTGTTCGTCCATGCCGCAGCGCCGGCAGGAACGGTAGCTGGGCCGCGACCCCCCAGTCGAAGGGGGCGCAGGGAACGCTCAGCGCGGCCGGCGCCTCGGCGAGGAAACGCGCCAGCGGATGCGCGCGTCGCACCGGCTCCACCGCGTTGAGCGCCACCGGTTCCACCAGTTGGCGGCGGGAGAGCGAGAGCAGATAGATCCGGTGCACATCGGCCGTCACCACGATGTCGTCCAGAGGCAGCGAGTCCCCGTCCTCGCTGTCGTCGTACTCGCCGAGGGAGAGCCGGTGCGCCATGATCTGGGGGGCGCGTCCCACCGTGTCGGTGTTCGTGTAGCGAGCGGGCGCGGAGATCTGCACGCTCAGCGCGTCGCGGCTCGCGGTGGGAAGACCCGCGTACAGCGCGCGCATCCGCGCACTGTCCTTCGCGTCGAAGAGGTCGAGGAGTCGTCCGGTCGTGGTGCCGGCTCTGCGTGACACCCCGACGACCGCGAGGGTGAACGCGCCATCGTCGAGCGAGCGGGTGCTCGTGGCGTGGACGCGCAGGGTGAGTTCCGTGGTGGGCTGAACGTGGGCGTCCTGGTCGACGACCGTAAGGTCGCTGATCATCCTGTCGTCGAGGACGATCTCCCGTTCGCGGCGCAGCGCGGCGTTCTGCGCCAACGCCAACAGCTTCGCGTCCCGATCGGTGAACGTCACGCCCGCGGGTGCGGGACTGCCGGCGTAGCCGGCGGGATAACCCAGTCCGATCTCGGGGTCGACCGCGTCGAAAACGGGAACCAGAGCGCACGGCCCGTACCGTTCGAGGAACCGGCCATGCCAGGCGTCCCAGCCGGAGCTGAGCGTCGAGCGCCGCGCCAGGCGCACCAGCACGCCCGCCGCCGCTGCGGCCTCGACCGCGACCGCGCGGGGCACAGCCAGCGCCCAGTCCATCCGCAGATCAACCCGGAGTGCCGGCTCCGCCGAAGGGTGGACCTCAGCCATGTCCTCGCCGAGGCGCTCGCGGCTGCTGCGCGCGACGGTCCAACTCGACGCGCTGTCGTGGCTCCGCAGCCCATCGACAATCCCGTTCAGGCGTTCGGCGACCCAGGCCGCCTCGACGGTGACCGGCCCGCCATTTAGGGTCGTCTGGAGCACACCCACGACATGACGGAGAGGATCGCTCGCCGTCATCGGAGGCCGCAGGTTCGTGAGCAGGAACCGCTGCGCCACCAGATCGGCCAGAAGTCTGTCGACGACGTCGGCAGGGACCGGAGCGAACTCGGACGCGAGCCTGGCCGCGAGGTCGGAGAACCGCACCGAGCGGCGGCCGATACCCATCGCGGCGCGGACCGGTGCGTGCGCCCGCACCTGCACGCGCGTAGGAACACCGTCGGTGCCTCCTGCGGCACGGTGCTCCAGCACCAGATGGCCGTCCCGCTCGAACACGAGGTTGTTCGCCACCACATCCAGCCGCGCTCGGACGACCGGATCGGCTTCCAACCGGTCGACCACCGCGCAGAGCCAGCCAGCCTCGACCCGCGCGACGGCACGGTGCGCCACGCCTGCGCGCACCGAGGCGTGGTCAGCGACACGCACCGGCGCGACCCCCGCGAACAGGCCGAACGGCGTCGCCCGTCCCGACGCGCGAAGCCGGTAACGCATCACCGACAGCACTGCCCGCCGCACCCCGGCCTGGGGCACTTGGCGTCCGTCGCGGATCTCCCGAACGCGGCGAGCGAGCACAGGGCTGGCCTGCTCCAGCGCCATCTCGAAGGCGCGATTCTGCATCACCTCCCGTAACCAGAGGCGCCAGGACTCTGGTGTGGCCGCCGGTCCGACCAGGTCGGGCCATCGCTCGGCCACGTCCACGGGCGGGTTCACCGCGGCACGCACCACCAGGGAGTCGAGATGCTGATACACCAGCCGCTCCGTAGTCGGGCGGCGTCCGTACGGCCGCCGAGGCCGGCCGTACGGACGCCGCGTTCTCAGGTCGTCGGGGCGCTGGTTACGGGCAGGTGGTCGAGCAGGCCGTCTCGCACGTCGTGCCGCAGCCGTCGTCGGTCATCCGGATGAGCCGGTCAGCGGCCGGTCCGGACTCGACGATCGAGATGTCCAGGTCCCATGTGGTGAAGTCCTCCTCCTGGTCTCGTCCCGCCTGCGGGGGCACGGCCAACACCGGGTCATCGAGCTGGATGGACATGAAGACCTCCTGGGTTGTGATGGTGGTGGTGCATTCCGGCTCCCGAGCATCCGTTCGGGAGCGCGGAAACTCAGGGCCAGCGGACAGCGAGCTGAGCGCCGCACCATTCCCATCGCGTTTAATCACAAGTGCTTTGTTTGCGGCGTAGACCGCCTCCAGCGGTTCGTCGGGTGCGAAAAGGTGCCGAGGCACCCTGCCCACAGCCGCAGCCACCTGCCCAGTCTTGATCGCGTCCCCCGTGGTGCGAAGCTCGTCCACCATCGCGGCACGCAACGTGGCCGCACTGTCGGTGGCGCTCGAATCTTGGACTGAAGTCATTTTTCGACACCTTAATGAGACGGGAAATGGCAGTCTAGGTCGCTCCTCTGACCCAGAATATGGAAGTGGCGATGAGCTAGGTGAAGGGAATGCTCCGATGATGTGTCGGCGGCAATGTCGAGTACGGCCGGGTGAGTACGACGCGACTGCGCCCCTGTCCAGCGCCAGCTCTTCCAGACGCCGACTCTCACGAATGGTTCGATCGGGAAGATGTACCGCGCCGGGGAAGATGCGGCTGGCCCCGGCCGCACCGGCGGATCTGGTCGGCCATCCGCTTCGCGGCCACGGCCACGCTGGGTCCGTAGGTAGTACAGGTGATGTGCTCGAAGCCGGTACCGGCCCCATCGACCCGACGCGGCTCCCCGGTCGGCCAGGGCTGGCCGTCGGCGAACGCCGGTCGCCCCAGCGCTGGGGGGGAACGGCGAGACGCGCGCACGCGGACCGGGCGCGAACGCGACACAAGGACATGATCATCTCGCTTCCCTCGGGTGGTACGGCCCGCGCACCGATCAAGATCGGTGGATGCCGCGTATGGCGCCACACCACGATGGCTGGAGCCCGGGGGGCAAGTCATTCCCACCACGACGAAGCTTCTCTTCGGCTCCCGAGAGACACCTGACCTGCGCAGACAGTGGTGTCAGGGTGCATCTATCCGGCGCGATCATGCCGATTCGTTCGGCAGGCCCGCCGGCCTCGGCCTCGATCACCTGTCTGGGACCACGGCGACCTGAACCTGCTACCGCGTTCCGACGGCGTCTGGTCCGGCTCCACCGACGATGCGGCTCCTTCGCGCGACCCGCGGCGCCTCTCTCCCGGCTGATCCTGAGCGGACGGCTGTCGGTGACAGACGGCTACGGACTCGGCCGGCAGCGGGAGGCTGCGGCCTCCGAAGCTGATCGACTGCCGGTGTCTGCCGCGTCAGGGCAGGCACGCGCTGCCCTCGGCTGCGGCGGCTGGGTGTGCGCTTGCGCCTTGGTCTGGCGACATGTGCCGGGCGGCTACGGCGTTGGGCCAGGGGCTCCGCCGACCCGCGTCCGGACTGGCGGCAGGTCGCCTCTCCTTCGCAGTGTCCGCGACATCGACGATCACACGGAAGCGCCGGCCGCACAGGAAAGTCCTTTTGAGACGATTGCGCCATGCGCCTGCTGATCCTGGGAGGAACCTGGTTCGTCGGCCGTGTCCTGGCTGAGGACGCGGTGGGCCGTGGCTGGGCGGTCACGACGTTCAACCGGGGTAGGTCCGGACCGGATGTCGCAGGGGTCCACCCGTTGCGCGGCGACCGAACCGACGTCCAGGATCTTGAACGCCTCGCGGCGGCGGGGCCGTGGGATGCCGTGGTGGACGTCGGCGGAGCGGAGCCCCGCTCGGTCGGCCTGGCCGCTCAGGTTCTGGGCGCGCAGGCCGGTCGGTACGTGTTCGTGTCGACCGTCTCGGTGTATCGCGACTGGCCCGCGTCCCCGGTCGACGAATCCTCACCTCTACATCCGGGAAACCCCGATCTTGTGGTGGAAGATCCTCGCTGGGACGCGGTGCGGTACGGCCCCCACAAGGCCGGGTGTGAGGCCGCGGTCCGGCGGAGCGTTTCCCCGGATCGGCTGCTCATGGTGCGGCCGGGGGTGGTTCTCGGCCCGTACGAGTACGTCGGACGGTTGCCGTGGTGGCTTCGGCGGATGGCGCGCGGCGGGCGGGTGCTGGCCCCCGCACCCGCCGACAGGCCGATCCAGCCTGTGGACGTGCGTGACCTCGCGTCGTTCCTGCTCGACCTGATCGGGCGGTCGGCCAGCGGCATCTTCAACGTCGCGGCGCCCACCGGCCACGCGACCTACGGCCGGATGCTGGACGCGTGCGCTGCGGCGACGCGGGACGTCCGAGGCGCAGATGAGATCGAGGTTGTCTGGGCGGAACCCGATTGGTTGGTCGAACAGGGGGTGCGTCAGTGGACGGAGATCCCGCTGTGGCGGGTGCAGCCAGGGACATGGCGCCTGGATGCGACCCGCGCGGCGGCGGCGGGCCTGCGTTGCCGGCCGATCGAGAAGACGGTCCTGGCCACGTGGGCGTGGCTGGCGGCCGGTGGCGCTCCGGTCCGGCATGAACGTCAGGACGAGCACGGTTTCGACCCCGACAGAGAGCGCCGCCTCGTCGACCTGTGGGAGTGCCGGTCACAGGCCGCCTCCGGCGAGAAGGGCCTGGTGTGAGGTGCCCGGGGGCAGCATGGCGGTGGCCGACTCGCGCACGAAGTGTTCGATCTGGTCGTCAAGGTCCTCGGCTTCGGCAGATCCGCGGTAACGCGGCTGGCTCAGCGACCGGCGCAGCCGGTGGAGCCGCCCCGTCAGGCGCCCCGTGCGCTGCTCGGACGGCAACGCGAGGACGGGGACGAGGGCATCGTGCGCGCTGTCGAGATCGCCGCCCAGTGTTCGGGCGACGACCAGATCGATCCGGGCGCCGTGCTCACCTGGTGTCCACCGGTCGGCGATCGGTATCGCGGTGAACAAGTCGATCGCCTGGGACGCCGCGTGCGCAGCCTGGTCGAGTTGGCTGAGCGCGAGATGGGTGGCGGCGGCGCTGAGGAGCCGGCGTTCCTCGCCGAACGAGAACTCGCCGCCCACACTGTCGAGAAGGTCGTCTGAGGCGTCCGCCTCGGCGGCGCGCTGGGCGGCGACCAAGGCGGTCATCGCCTCGTCCGCGGCACCGATCATCGCGTAGGAGCGGGCCTGCACGGCGTGCAGGCGAACCGTTCCGGACCCCGCTCTGGCGTGGTCGAGGCCCGTGGCCGTCAGCCGTATCCCTTCTCTGGGCCGGTCCGACCAGAAGGCGATGGTGGCCTGGACAGCGCGGGCCCATGAGCGCAGCCCGTCATCGTCGACGATCTGCCCATACGCCCACGCCGCACGGGCGTTCTCGACTCCCGCGTCAGGGAACCCGAGGTCGAGACTGACGATGCCGAGCAGGCCGCAGACCTGCCCGGCGAAGACGTAGGGCTCATTGAGCTGCCGTGGGCGTTTCGTCTGTTCCAGCAGTGCGTACACGGTGTTCCGGGTCTTGGCCAGTTCGGTGAACATCTGGAAGGGCGGGGTGGTGTTGTAGGTGTGCGCGAGCCGGCGCACATCGTCGGCGAGCTGTTCCACCGAACTCTCGTCGAGGCTTCCGGCCGCCGCGAACATCGCATGCTCCCCTGACTCCTTGGCAGCCGACATGACACGCTCCATTTCCACCGGTACGTACGGTATTGATAGGTGCTCGATCCCGTCAGGCCGTACCGTTCTCGCAGGCGGGCCGGAAAGCTTCACGGGGCCACGATGGCTAGGCGTCAGAGGTATTCGAGGGGATATGGGCTGAAACTGGCCGGTCTGGCTGAGGATGAGGTGGTCCGCGGGGGTGAGCTGTTCTCGGTCGTCGAGGTCGACAAGGTTCTGGACGCTGGTGTCGTAGACCTCGGCGAGCAGGGCGAGGAGCTGGGGGGTCGGTCGGCGGCGGTTGTTCGGCAGCGGCCAGTTCTCCAGTTCCGACAGCTTCGGCGCGGTCATGGGTGCGGCGCCGTCCGGGTCGAGGCCGGTGCGGGTGGCATGGGTGTTGATGTGGTTCGCGGCCTGTTGCTGGGTCCAGCCGTGCGCGATCCGGTGGGCCGCGCGGGGGCGCAGCTTGTAGCGGCGGGCGAACTCGATGGCGATCTCGTCGTGCGACATGCCCACGGCGCGCATCCGCGCCCGCAGCTCGTCCTGCTCCACCCGCAGACTGTGCCTACTCACGTCGTATCCCCTCCAGACCACCGCGCCGCCCGGTCCGCCGCCCGCTGCACCGGGCAGTCACGCGACCATAATGATCAGCCTTTCGGTTGTGCATGTCATTCCCCCTGCCACGAACATGTTCTTCGGCTGCTGAGAGGCGGCCTGAGCTGCGGAAATGACGTAAGGCGGTGCGATCTGTTCGGTCCCGGGCGGCGCGTCAGTTCGCGGTGGCAGGCGGCGGATACGGACACGCACGAGCTCGCCATCGCTGGCGCCAGGTCACGGGGTGCGGTTCGCGGTGATGTCGCGGTGTGCGGGACGTTTATCGGGCGGCTCGACGCTCGTGGATGCAACTGCCCGGTCGGTGCTCAGCGCCGCGGTAGCGCACGTGGAAGATCATGGCGGCGATGTCGACCTGGTTGCGGGCCTCCTCGGTGCTCAGACCGAACTGTGCCGCCTGGTCGTAGGCGTCCAGCGCCGAGCACAGGTCGGCCCATTCTGGTGCCGTCGGGGCGGCAGACGGGTCGAAGGTGGTGAGCAGGTCCGCCAGCCGCGCTGGCGGGAGCATCTCGCGCATCCTGGCGAGCAGCACGATCGGGCGGAGTGCGGGTGGGACAGTGCGGGGGCGAGGTGACATGCGGGCCGTTTCGTCATCGCGGGTCTGCGGTCGCGCGGACGCCTCGCCGGAGGAGGCCGAGGGGGCTGATCGCAAGGGGCAATCCGCTGAGATTGGATTCCTGTTGGGTGCAGGTTGAGTGGCGGCGTGCCGCTGTGTCCTGGCTATTGTCTGTCCGGCTGCCGGGAGCGCCGGTGGACCTTCAGGCGCGCGACGGGGGTGTCACGCGCGGTCGTCCGACTCTGGAGAGGGCTGTGTCTGGGCGTTGCGGGCGGCAGCGACCGCGCGGGTGAGGGTCGCGGCGAGGGTGTCGGCTTCGTCGAGGGTGAAGGCTTCGCTGTCGGGGTCCTCTTCTCCGGCGCCGAGGGAGATCATCGGTTGGTAGGTGGTCGTCGCGGTGACGTACTGCTCGATCGAGACCTGGATCGCTGTCTGGTCGCGGACCCCGGGGATGGGTGGCAGGTCGATCACGGTGAACTCGGAGACGTGGTAGTCGCCGGGGCCCGCGGGCATGACGTCGAGGTGGCCGGCGGGCTGCTCGCACCACGAGGGACAGGAGCTGGTAGCAGGGTCAGGCATGGCGTTCGCCTCTCGGTTCAGGTGGCTGGGACGTGCTGGCCGGAGCCCGTGGGCGTGGGGCGTGCCGGGTGGGTGTCGAGGGTGCGTAGGCCGTCGCGGACCCGGTGCAGCAGGTCGAGGTCGAAGACGTCCGGGGCGGTCGGGGTCGCGGCGTGGGCGGCGAAGCGTTCGCGTCGCGGCAGGCCGTCGGTCGGGGCGGTCGGAATGCGGTGAGGACGAGGGGTGTGGTGGGGTAGAGCGGCCCAAACGACCTTGCCTCGCTCCTGGTGGCTGCCGTCGGGGGTGTGGACCCGGGCCTGGTAGTAGCCGGTGCGCGGGGTCAGCGCGGTGATCAGGTGTAGGCCGCGGCCGTCCTCGGCGTCGGGGCTGGTGGCCCTGCGGGTTGGGTGGCCTGGTCCTCCGTCCCAGACTTCGACGATCACATGGTGGTCGCTGTAGGTCAGGCGCATCGCGATCTGGGACGTCAGGTCATCATCGCCGCGCAGGCTGGCGGCGAGCGCGTTGGTGACCAGTTCCGAGGTCAGCAGGGTGATCGTGTCGATCACATGGTCAAGATCCCACTGGTGGAGTTGCCCGGTGACGTCGCGGCGGGCGGCGCTGGCGGACTGGGGTCTGGTCGGGTAGCTCCAGACGCGGTGCGGGAGCAGGTGAACGGCCGGTTCGGGTGCGCTGGCGGGGGTGGTGGCCACGGCGGTGGTCATGTGGCTCTCCCGGCTGTTCTCGCCGTCGCGTCGAGGGGGCGCGGGCG
>NZ_CDWWXA010000068.1:0-18577 GCF_977971845.1 Frankia sp. CeCAU1
GCAACCCACCCTCCTCCCGTTCGGACCGGCGCCATGTTCGTCGGGGCCGCAGTAACGTGCGCGTCCATACGAACGCGGGGCCGGCCGGGTGGACGCCGTGGACACGGCCGCAGGGCCGCATCGGTGAACGCGACGGTTCCGATGTGGCGCATCTCACGTTTCTGGTAACGCGGTCCGGTCGGTACCGGACGACGGACGGCACGCTCGGGCGCCCCGCACTCCCCCGTCTCGGCCGCTTCGGCGAAGGGGGCGCCACATCGCCGAGCGACGTACAGTCGACTGCCTGACGTCCGGTCCGGTTGCCCAAAATCGTCCGGTCCGGTCGTCCAATATCTACCCTAACGTAAGGGCCGAGTTGTCCACCAAGCGCCGTGGTGTTTCGGGATCGAACACGACCCGTGGCGACGTTTACCAGATCGGGGACGTTGCGGAGCGGGTCAGCCTCTCCCTGCGAACAGTCCGCTACTATGAGGAGTCGGGGCTCCTCGCGCCGGCAGGCCGGACCGTAGGGGGATTTCGTCTCTACGACGACGACGCCATCGAGCGGCTGCTCCTCATCAAGAAGATGAAACCGTTGGGGTTCACCCTGGAGGAGATACGGTCGCTGCTGGCCCTTCGTGATGAGCTCGCCGAGCCCGACCTCGCCGCGGGCGTCCGGGCCGAGCTCCAGGAGCGGCTTGGCACCTGGGTGGTACTCGCGGAGGAAAAACTCTCCACGCTTCGGGAGCAGGTCAGCGTCGCGGAGTCGTTCGTCGGCGGGCTGCACGACGACGCGAAACGGTCGGGGGGAACCGTCTGATCCGCGGACACCGATCACCGCACCCACCGCGGCGGGCCTCGCGCATCGCACCGGCAAGACCAAGATCAAAACTTGAAGTCATTTTTCGGCAACGCCAGGGGTCCCCGCACCGCGCCGAAGGCGCCGTGGGTTCTTTGGGGGTTGTCCCAGGAGGTTCGCCGAAGGCGAGGTGACGGAGAGCCCGTACGGTGCCTGATGCCAGGGGTCCCCGCACTGCGCCGAAGGCGCCGTGCGGGGGAAGGCTAGCCTCTGAGGGCATGGCTGCCATCCCACGTAAGGCGCTGGCCGACGTCCGCCAGATCGCGGCGCGGCGGACGGCTCCGATCGTCCTTGAACTCGATCTGACGGTTGACCCGATCGAAGGCGTCCCCACCGACCCGATCACCCTGGCGCTCGCCCGGCGTCGGACGACCCTGCGAGATGTCATCGAAGGCCTACGGTACGCGACCGAGGATCCCCGGGTGTCCATCGTGGTCGCGCACATCGCCGCCTGCGGGATGCCGCTGGCACGTATCCAGGAGATTCGCGCCGCGATCGCCGCGTTCCGTGCGGCCGGTGGCACCGCCATCGCCTACGCGGACACCTTCGGGGAGTTCGGAGGCGGCACGGCGCCCTACTATCTGGCCTGCGCGTTCGACGAAATCTGGCTCGCCCCGCCCGGTGACTGCGGCCTGACCGGTCTCGGGATGGAGGCGCCGTTCCTGCGGGGAGCGCTCGACCGGCTCGGTATCTCCGTCGAGATCGGCCAGCGGTACGAGTACAAGAACGCCGTCAACACGCTGGTGGAGCGGGACTTCACCCCGGCGCACCTGGAGGCGGTCAGCCGGATCATCGAGTCCAGCTCTGACCAGATCGTGGCCGGCATCGCCGAGGGACGCGGGCTGTCCACCGACCGGGTTCGGCGTCTGATCGATCTCGGACCGCTGGCCGGGTCCGTCGCGCTCGACACCGGTCTCGTCGACCGTCTCGGCTACCGCGACGAGGTGTACGCGGCGGCACGGGAACGGGTGACGCGGGGGCCGTCGGCCGGATTCGGGGGTGACGGGGAGGGCGCGGGCCGGGAGGATGCGCGCCGCGGGTCCGGCGCGGAGCCGGTTTTGATGTACGCCTCCGCCTACCGGCGGTCCGCCGAGCGGCGGGAGAAGTTCCCGGCGCTTCGCGTGGCGGCGCTGGCGGCTGGCGGTCCGGCGGCTTTCTTCTTCCGCGAGGTTCCCGATGATCGGGACGGCTCCCGTCCCGACGGCGCCGGGGAGGCCCACCTCCACCCGGACGAGGCCGCGGGCATCGGGACGAGTGCGCTGGCCCCCTCCGTGACGGCGCCGCATCGCGACCCGAAGAAGTCGGTCATCGCGCTCATCCACGGGACCGGGCCGGTCGTCCTCGGACACGGTGCCCCGGGTCCGTTCTCCGGGCCGGTGCTCGCCGCGGAGGCCACCGCGGCGGCCTTCCGTTCCGCCGCGCGTGATCCCGCGGTGGCGGCGGCGGTGTTCCGGGTGAGCAGCCCTGGGGGTTCCTACGTCGCATCCGACCTGGTCCGCCGGGAGGCCGAGCGGTTCCGGGCCAGCGGCCGGCCGCTGATCGTCTCGATGGGTGACGTGGCGGCCTCTGGTGGCTACTTCGTCGCCCTGGCATCCGATGCGATCGTGGCGAACCCCGGCACGCTGACCGGCTCGATCGGGGTGTTCGCCGGCAAGCAGGTGATCAGCGGACTGCTCGACAAGGTGGGAGTGGGCTTCGGTGCCGTCGCGGAGGGCGAGCATGCGCTGATGATGTCGCCGCGGCGGCCCTTCACCCCGGGGGAGCGGGAGAAACTGGAGGAGTTCCTGGACCGGGTCTACGCCGACTTCGTTGACAAGGTGGCGGTCGCTCGCGGGCTGTCCCGGGACCAGGCGCACCAGCTGGCCCGCGGCCGGGTGTGGACCGGCGCGGACGCCCATGCGCACGGCTTGGTGGACGTCCTCGGCGGGTTGGCACAGGCGATCGAACTCGCCTGGTCGCGCGCCGGTCTGCCGGCCGGTGAGACTCCGCGGGTGCGGCTGACGCCCAAGCCGTCGGTGCTGGAACGGGTCCGGTCGCCGAAGTCCAGCGAGGACCGCGGGGCCGCCGCGTCGGTGGCCGGGTCGGTGGCCGGGTCCGCCCTGGGCCTGCTCGGCGCTGGTCCCGGTGCCGGCTTCGTCCCGGGTTGGGGGGCGCTGGCACCGCTGGCGGCGCGGCTTGGTCTGCCCTCGGCCGGTCCGCTGGTCATGCCGCCGATCGGGCGGATCGGTTAGCCGGTCCGCACCGGTGGCCCACAACGAACTCGCCGGCCTGTGGGATGCGTGACACCGCCGTCCGCGGGAGGATCGACGCCCGGGTGCCCGACGGCCAGGCAGGTGGTGATAATGACCGTCGGGTGGCCGGTAAACGGACCCGCCGCGGGTGAATGGACGCGCCGCGCCGGGCCGGGACCGGCGTCGCGTCGCCGTGGGGCGACGGTAGTCTCGCAGCGACCGGTTTCGTCCGGACGGCACCGCTCGTCCCGCGCCACGATCCGCGGCAGGCCATCAGGGTCTGCCCCGGTGGCCTGCCGCGGCGTGGTGGCTTTCGGTCACCGGCCTGTGGCGGTCCGCTGCTGCCACCGCGTCATCGTTCCGTGTCAGAGCGCATACCGGAGGTCGAAGCCGTGCCGTCTATCGAGGCCGTCGGAGCCCGCGAGATCCTTGACTCGCGCGGTAACCCCACCGTCGAGGTCGAGGTCGTCCTGGAGGACGGCACGCTGGGCCGCGCCGCGGTGCCCAGCGGGGCGAGCACCGGTGCCTTCGAGGCCGTCGAGCTGCGCGACGGGGACAACCGCTACGGCGGCAAGGGCGTGACCAAGGCCGTGGCCGCGGTGATCGACCGGATCGGTCCGGCGATCATGGAGTTGGAGGCCACCGAGCAGCGTCTTCTCGACGCGACGCTCATCGACCTCGACGGTACCCCGGGCAAGTCGGCCCTCGGCGCCAACGCCCTGCTCGGGGTCAGCCTGGCGGTGGCCAAGGCGGCGGCGTCGTCGAGCGGCCTGCCGCTGTTCCGGTACCTGGGAGGTCCGACCGCGCACCTGCTCCCGGTGCCGATGATGAACATCCTCAACGGTGGTGCGCACGCCGACACCAACGTCGACATTCAGGAGTTCATGATTGCTCCGATCGGCGCGAGCACCTTCGCCGAGTCGCTGCGCTGGGGTGCGGAAGTTTATCACGCGCTCAAGAGCGTGCTGAAGGCGCGGGGCCTGGCGACCGGTGTGGGCGACGAGGGCGGCTTCGCGCCGAGCCTGCCCACCAACCGGGAGGCTCTCGACCTCATCGCCGAGGGGATCGACAAGGCCGGCTTCGCCCTGGGGACGGACATCGCCCTGGCGTTGGACGTCGCCTCCACCGAGTTCTATGCGGACGGGTCGTACACCTTCGAGGGCAACTCACGTAGCGCAGAGTATCTGAGCGACTACTATTCCGAGCTCGTCTCCGCCTACCCGATCGTTTCCATCGAGGACCCGCTGGCCGAGGATGACTGGGATGGCTGGGTGGCGCTCACCGAGCGGCTCGGTGGCAAGGTGCAGCTCGTCGGGGACGACCTGTTCGTGACCAACCCGGAGCGGCTGGCCTACGGGATCGCCTTGAAGGCCGCAAACGCCCTGCTGGTGAAGGTGAACCAGATCGGCACGCTGACCGAGACGCTCGACGCGGTGAACCTGGCCCACCGTAGCGGCTACCGGGCAATGATGTCCCACCGGTCCGGCGAGACCGAGGACACCACCATCGCCGACCTCGCCGTCGCGGTCGACTGCGGTCAGATCAAGACCGGCGCCCCGGCGCGCTCGGAGCGGGTCGCGAAGTACAATCAGTTGCTGCGTATCGAGGAGGAACTCGACGACGCGGCCCGGTACGCGGGCGCCGCCGCGTTCCCCCGCCGCAGGCAAGCCGGCTGATCCCATGCCGCCGCGGAACGCCGCGCTGACCACGAGGGCGACCCTGCTCGCCGTCGTGATCTGCGTGCTGGTCCTGACCCTCGCCTATCCGCTGCGGCTGTACCTGCAGCAGCAGGCCAAGCTCTCCGAGCTGAGCCGGACCAACGCGCAGGCCCAGGCGAGGGTCAACGAGCTGCGGGCGACGGTCGAGCGCTACGACGACCAGGCCTGGGTCGAGGACGAGGCGCGCCGTCGGCTGCATTACGTCAAGCCCGGTGAGCGGGCGTACCTGATGCCGATCAAACCGGCACCCACCAAGGACGGCGACGAGACCCGCGGCGGGTCGTCCGGGGGTTCGGCCTGGTATGCCCGACTCTGGTCGGAGATCTCGACGCCGTAGCGGTCACGGGGCGGGAGCCCCGACCCCGGTGCGGCGAAGGAACGGGCTTGGCGGACGGTGATGACGGTGATGACGGCGAGGGGGCGAGTATGGCACCGGCGGTGACGGCCGAGGATCTCGAGATCGTGCGCCGTCAGCTCTCCCGCGAGCCGCGAGCCGTCCTTGCGGTGGCCCATCGCTGCTCGTGCGGTCTTCCCGACGTGGTCGAGACCGCACCGCGGCTTGCCGGCGGCACCCCCTTCCCGACCCTGTACTACCTCACCTGCCCCCGGGCTGCGTCGGTGATCTCGCGGCTGGAGGGGGCCGGGGTGATGCGCGAGATGACAGCCCGGCTGACGGAGGATCCGCGGCTCGCCGCCGCCTACGCCGTCGCCCACCGGGACTACCTCGCCCGGCGCGACGCGCACGAGGTGCTGCCCGCCGCCCCGAGCGCGGGTGGCATGCCCGATCGGGTCAAGTGCCTGCACGTCCTCGTAGCGCACAGTCTCGCCGTGGGTCCGGGAGTCAATCCGTTCGGTGACGAGGCCCTTGCGGCTGTTCCCGACTGGGGTCGGCGGGGGCCGTGCGTGGCCGGTGGCCGATGTCCGGGCGTTGACGAGGCCGAGGCGCCCGGACCCGCCCCGGGCGCGGCGGGGCGGCGGGCGACGGACCGACCGGCAGTCGTTCGACAGGGGACCCGACGGGGGATCCGATAGGAGATTTGACCGGGGAGGAGAGACCGTGAGTCGGGTCGCCGCGATCGACTGTGGAACCAACTCGATCCGTCTGCTGGTGGCGGACGTCGATGGATCGGCCCTGCACGAGCTGACCCGCCAGATGGAGATCGTCCGGCTGGGGGCCGGGGTCGACCGGACTGGTGAGCTCGCGCCGGAGGCGCTCGCCCGCACCTTCACCGCGCTGCGGGACTATGCCGAGCAGATCGAGCGGCTGGGAGCCTCACGGGTGCGGATGGTCGCCACGAGCGCGACCCGCGACGCGCGCAACCGCCATGAGCTCGTCGCCGGGGTCCGCGCGATCCTCGGTGTGGACCCCGAGGTGATCAGCGGGAACGAGGAGGCGGCCCTGTCCTTCGGCGGCGCCATCGGTGACCTCGTCGGCCGAGCCGGTTCGTTTGACGCCGGTTCGTCTGACGCCAGTTCGTCTGCCGGTTCGGTCGAGGGCGCGCCGACGGGGCCGGGCGCGGCGGGATCCGACCCGGTCGCCACGCCGATCCTGCTCGCCGACATCGGCGGCGGCTCGACCGAACTCGTCCTCGGGGACGTGAGCGGGGTGCGGGCCGCCCGTTCGGTGAACGTCGGATGCGTGCGGCTGGCGGAGCGGCACCTGCACGATGATCCGCCGACCGGCGCGCAGGCCGCGGCGATCGTCGCCGACGTGCACGCGGCACTCGACCTCGCCGCCCGTACCGTGCCCCTGACCGAGGCGGCGACGCTGGTCGGCGTCGCGGGGACCGTCACCACGGTCGCCGCCCTCGCGGCTGATCTCCCCGAGTACGACCCGACCCGCATCCACCTGTCCGTGACGACGGCGGAGCAGGTCGCGCAGGTCACGGACCGGCTGCTGAGGATGACGCACGACCAGCGCGCGGCCCTGCCGGTGATGCACCCGGGTCGGGTGGACGTCATCGCCGCCGGCGCGCTCGTGCTGCGCACCCTGGTCGAGCGAACGGGCGCCGCGGCGGTGGTGGCAAGCGAACGCGACATCCTCGATGGGATAGCGCTGGCCCTGGCCGCCGCGCCGGGCGCCCCGGCCACCGGGCCCGAGCGGGCGGCGCCGCCCGTCACCGCCGGCCCGTCGGTATGAGGACCGGCTGTAGGAGGACCGGTGGGGCGGGGGTGACGGACGGGACGGGTGACCCGGTGCGGTCAGGGGGTCCGGTGCGGTCAGGGGGTCCGGTGCGGCCGGGAAGCGGTTGGCCGGGGGACCTCGCCGCCGCCGACACGCCGGTCGCAGCCACGCCGGCCGAGGTCCGCGCGTTGGCCGCCGACGCGACGGGCACCCGGGAGCTCGATGCCCGGATGTCCGTCTGCCGGGCCTGCCCGCGCCTGGTCACCTGGCGGGAAGAAGTCGCGGTGGTGCGGCGGGCGGCCTTCGCCGAACAGGCCTACTGGGGGCGTCCGGTGCCCTCGTTCGGCCCGGGCGACGCCCGGATCCTCGTCATCGGTCTGGCGCCCGCGGCCCACGGAGGGAACCGCACCGGACGCATCTTCACCGGGGACCGCAGCGGCGACTGGCTGTTCGCCTCGTTGCACCGCGTCGGGCTGGCGGCGCTGCCGACCTCGGTGTCCGCCGGGGACGGTCAGCGTCTGACGGCCACGCGCATCGTCGCCGTCGTCCGTTGCGCTCCGCCCGCGAACAAGCCGACCACTACGGAGCGTGACACCTGTCGGCCCTGGTTGGTGCGTGACCTGGAGCTTGTCCGGTCCGCCCTGCGGGTCATCGTCGTCCTCGGTGGATTCGCCTGGTCCGCCCTGTGGCCCGCCCTGGTCCAGGCCGGATTCCCGGTTCCTCCGCGCCGGGTGTCGTTCGGGCACGGCGTGCGGGTCGAACTTCCCGTATCCGGGGTGTCGGTCGTTGGTTGCTATCACCCAAGCCAGCAGAACACCTTCACCGGTCGGGTCACCGAAGTGATGCTTGACACGATTTTTGGCACGGCGGCGGAGCTCGCGGAAGTGGTTGAGCGGGCCGGGTAAGTCTTTGTCCTTGTGGCCGTCGACACAGAAGGTGAGCCGGAACACGGTCCACACGCATCGGCACCACGGGCCGAAGACCGCCGGTATTCGTGTCCTGCGTCACGAAAAAGCTGGGCGGCCAGCCCGGGACCAGGGTGTAACACGGCCCTCGTGGGTACGTTTTTGCCATGGGCTACGGGCAACCACCGCACATCCTCATCGTCGGCGGAGGATACGTCGGCATGTACACGGCCCTGCGGCTGCGGCGGAAGCTGCGCCAGGACGAGGCATTGGTCACAGTCGTCGAGCCCAACTCGTACATGACCTATCAGCCTTTCCTCCCGGAAGCGGCGGCCGGCAACCTTGAGCCACGGCACGTGGTGGTACCACTACGTAAGGTGCTGAAGGGTTGTCGGGTTGTCAGCGGAAGCGCGCTTCAGGTGTCGCATGGGACACGGACCGCCGTGATCCAACCATCCCTTGGCGAGAAATTTGATCTTAAGTACGACATCTTGGTGATGTGTCCGGGATCGGTGGCGCGAACCCTGCCAATCCCAGGTCTCGCGGAGCAGGGCATCGGCTTCAAGAGCGCGGCCGAGGCCATTTATCTCCGTAATCAGGTCATCAGCCGGTTGGACGCGGCCGCCTCGGTGACCGATCCCGCGGTCCGGCGCCGGGCGCTGACCTTTCTCTTCATCGGCGGAGGGTATGCCGGAATAGAGGCTCTTGCCGAGTTGGAGGACATGGCCCGCGATGCGTGTTCTTTCTATCCTGATCTGGAACCGACGGATATGCGGTGGGTCCTCGTTGAAGCCGCCGGCCGTATTCTTCCCGAGGTTTCACCCGGAATGGGGCTTTATACCCTCCGGCAGCTCGAGCACCGGGGCATCGACGTCAGGTTGAACACGCGGGTCGAGAGCCTGGTCGGTGGGCGGGTTGTGCTGAATAACGGTGAGGAGTTCGACGCGGGCACCATCGTGTGGACGGCCGGGGTGCGGGCGAACCCGATGCTGGCCGACACGGATCTGCCCTTGGACGATCAAGGCCGGGTGCGTGCGACCGTCTTCCTGCAGGTCGACGGGGTGGGTGACGCGTGGGCCGCGGGTGACTGCGCGGCCGTGCCCGACCTGACCAGGGGCGAGGATGTCACGACCGGTCCCTCGGCCCAGCACGCCGTCCGCCAGGCCCGCCGGCTGGCCCTCAACATCCTCGCCGAGCTGCGCGATGAGCCCCTCGAACCTTACGCGCACAGCTATGCCGGCAGCGTGGCGTCCCTGGGCCTGCACAAGGGTGTCGCCGAGGTCTACGGGGTCAAGCTGCGCGGCTGGCCCGCCTGGTTCATGCACCGGACGTACCACCTGAGCAGGGTTCCCACCCTCAACCGCAAGACCAGGGTGGTCGCGGACTGGTCGTTGGCACTGTTCTTCCGCCGCGAGATCGTCTCGCTCGGATCCTTCGCCGATCCCCGGGCCGAGTTCCGCCGGGCGGCGATGCCGCCCGCGTTCGCCGCGGCCATCTCCCCAGGCACGCCCGGCACTCCGGCCACGACGACCGGGCGGAGCGGGACCACTCTCGCCCCCGCGTCCGGCGCCCCCGCGTCCGCCGTCGCCGCCGACTCGCCCGGCGATGCCGAGGGCGGTGAGGACGCGTCCCCGGGTGAGGATGTCGTCCGGGCCGCACCGACCGGCAGGATCTCCCGCGGCCGGAGCCGGACGCCCGGTCCGCGCGGCACGTGAACTGAACGCCCGGCGGCACCGTGGCCGGCGTGTGACGGTAGGGACGCCGGGAGCCCGCGGGCCGGTGAATCGTCGCCCGGTTGCGATGGTTCACCGGCCCTCGTGGCTTCACGGCACTTAGGTGGGGGTGTTTTTCCCGCGTCTCCGCTCTGGCCGTCAGGACCAAACCCGACGGTGGACCCGCCTTTTAGCGATCTGAGCTGTCCACTGATCGAAGGGGATGGCGAACAGTTGGCATCCTCGTCACGATGAGTCACGCTTTCGGTCGTACCGCCATCTCCGGACCACTTTTTCCGCATGTGTTATTCCCAGACCCTACGTAGCGTGGTAGAAACATCAGCGATGTAGACGAGCCGGTGTATCCCAACTGGTAGAGGAGGCTGTCCTAAAAACAGCTCGAGTGTCGGTTCGACTCCGACCACCGGCACAATCCTTTCTCGGTCGTCCGGGCATCTGACCGATGAACCGCGGCCGAGGAGGGGAAGGCTTCGTCGCTGTGGGATGCTGCGAGGATGCGCGCGTGGACGTGCGTCGCGATGCCTTGTCGGTCGCCGTCCACCGTGTCCCGGTGCGCCGGGAACTCCCGTATCCCAAGGAACGTTCCAGACGGTGACGTAGGCTGTAGTCACCGAGGGTGATGCCTCCCCGGAGGCGACCGAGAGGAGCCGGCTCCATGGCCGACCTTCGTTCCTCGAACCCCGCGTTCCGTCGCGGTGGGTTCGCGTCTCCTCCCACGCCGACCCCCGAGGAGTTGGCGAGCCACTACCGCCAGCCCACCACCCTCACGATCGACGACGTCGTCGTGCACACGCTGGGGCTGTTCGCGCTGCTGGCGGTCGGTGGCGCGGTCGGCTGGGCCCTCGCGCCGGACTCGCCCGGCATCGCGCTGGGGGCCGGCCTCGTCGCCCTGGCGATCAGCCTGTTCGTCTCGTTTCGCAACCTGATCAGTCCGCCGCTCATCATCGCCTTCGCCCTGATCGAAGGGGTGGCGGTCGGGGCGGTCTCGCGCTACTACGAGAACGCCTTCAACGGCATCATCCCGCAGGCCCTGCTCGGGACCGGTCTGATCTTTGTCGCGATGCTGGTCGCCTACCGTAGTGGTCGGCTACGGGCCACCCCCCGGATGGCCCGTATCGTATTCGGCACGCTCCTCGGGGTCGTGCTCCTCGGCCTGACCGACCTCGTGATCAGGGCCACCAGCGGAAGTCACCTGCCGGTGATCAACGATGCGACGCCGCTCGGCATCCTGTTCAGCCTGCTTGTGCTCGGCGTCGCGAGCCTGCAGTTCATCCTCGACTTCGACTACATCGAGCGGGCGATCGCGTCCCATGCGCCGCGTTCCGAGGCGTGGCGGGCGGGATTCGGCCTGCTGATCGGCTTCGTCTGGGTCTACCTGGAGACGCTGCGCCTGCTCTCCAAGCTGCGGCAGTAGCGCGCGGGTCCGTCGTGGGGCCGGGTCCTGCCGATGATCAAGTCAGGGCGCGCAGGGTCAGGGCGCGCGCGTGGCAGGTGTCCTCAAGCCTGCTCCTCAGCCCGAGACGTCCGGCCCCGCCGACCGGGCAGTGATCTGGATGATGCATCGCTGATCGCGGATCATCGCCGCCCGGTAGTCGTCCCAGTCGGGATGCTCACCCGCGATGTCTCGGTAATAGGCGATCAGGAGGTCCATCGCCGCCGGTAGCCGGACGATCTCGGCGGTTCCGTTGATCTGCACCCAGGGCCCGAAGAACTCATCGGGGAACACACAGATCCGTACGGTCGGATCCCGCTCGATGTGGCGGACCTTGTAGGCGGTGAGCCGGCTGCTGATCTGCAGACGGCCGTCGGTGTCCACCCCGACGGTGACCGGTGACATCTGGGGCGTGCCATCCCGGCGGGTGGTGCTGAGCACCGCCCGGTGGTGATCGCGTACGAACTCAGTGGCTGCGTCGAGGTTCATGCAGTCATTGTGATGTGTCCGGTGGCCGACCGGGCGCGTCAACGATGCGGACCATGTGTCCGCCCCATGGCGCCGAGTACCCGGCGCCATGGGGCGGGGGACAGCTGCGGGAAGCCGGGCCGTACCTCGACGCCCCACCGAGCGGCCGGGCCTGCGCGGCCGGACCTGCGCGGCCGGACCTGCGCGGCCGGACCTGCGCGGCCGGACCTGCGCGGCCGAGGCCGCCGAGTGTCTACGCGCGGATCGCCCGCCGCCGCAGATCGGCCTCATGGACCAGGGCCGCCGCATAGCAGTGCGGCAGGTCGTGCTCGGCCCGCAGCCAGTTGACGCGCTCTGCGAAGCGGAGCAGGCCGGGTCCGTCGTCGAGCCGATCGAGCCAGTGGTTCACGTCGTGGCCGGTTGCCTTCGGTATCCGCTCGATGAGGATCTGGTGGGTCTGGGCGGAGCGGTTCAGCGACATGCGCGCCTCCTGAGGTGAAACCCGACGTCAACGGACCATGTCTGGAGGGTGCCCTATACCACAGTAGAGAGCAAGACCCGTTCCCGTCATCGTCAGGTAACCTGCTCGGATGTTCGACGAGGTCCGTGATCTCACCCGTGAGGTCGGCCTGCTGATGCACCGCCTTCAGTGTTGGTCCGGGTCATCATGGGATGTTCCGGTGGAATCCGGTGGTACCAGGGCGGAGCGGGCCGTTCGGCTGCTCGACGAACTGGCGTCGCTCGGCGAGCGGGCCGGCACGGGAGCGCCGGCCGGCGCTCGTCCGCCGCGGCTGGCGCCGCATGCCCTGACCGACCAGCTCGCGGTCCTCGCCGACGAGCTCGTCGCCGCGATCTCGGTGCCCGGTGCGGCGGCGCCGTCCGGTCGCGACGTCCTGGCCGCAGCCCGGGTCGCCGTCCTGGAGGCTCGCCGGGATCTGGACGGCGCGGGCTTCGGGTTCCGCCCCCGTTGAGCGTTCGGTCGGTCTGATCGTCCAGTTCGGTTGGTCGGTCCGGTCGTCGTTCACCGCAGGTTCCACGTGCTGCGCACGGTCTCCAGAACGTGTCCCGCGGCGATCCGCGCGCCGTCGAGACTCAGGTGCACGCCGTCACGGGCTCGGGCCAGGACGGTGTTACCGTCCGTGCCGGTGAGGTAGTCGCTGTATGCGCCGTTCTTCGACAACCACGGGGTGAGATCGAGATATCGGGCTCCGACCACCCTGGTCGTGGCGTCGAGGGTCGCCTCGTTCAGCCGGCGGAAGTAGCCGTTCAGCTGGTCCGACCGGGCCGGCGGGAGGCTGAGCCACAGCACTCGGCGGGCCCCGTCGCCGCTCCAGATCCGCATCACGACGATGGCACGCCGTTGGTACTCGGCGGTCCACGCGTCCGATCCGGCTGGCAGGACGGTTCCGTCCGCAAGCGTGATGCCCTGGCCGTCGTTCCCGCCCATGGCGACGATCACCAGCTCCGGGTTGCGCTGCGTGATCTGCGCCCGGGCATGGGTGGCCCAGTCGAAGAAGTCGGGCCGCACCAGGCCCGTGCCGAACCGCGTCTCGGTCTGTGCCCGGATCGTGGCGGGCGCACTGTTCATGATGCTCGGACCGAGTGATTCCGTCAGCGAGTCCCCGGTGACCAGGACGCGCAGCGGATCGGCCGCGGTCGGGTGGCGCGGTGGCAGCGGGGAGCGGTGGGAACCGGCGGCGCCCGGCCCGAGGGTGCCGGGGCGATCGGGCTCGGCTTCAGCTCGGCTGGCCGCCGATGCCAGCTCGGAGAAGGTTCCGCCGGACTTGGCGTCGTGACCGAACGCGCGTGACAACCACCGGTCCGGTTCGTCGAGATGGACGGTCCGGGTGATCCGTTCGATCGGCCGGGCCCCGCCCAGCACGAGCGTGCGGGTGAGTCCTGGGCGCATGCCCTCGCCCGCGTGCACCATCGCCGAGGCGCGGAGCACCGCCAGCAGACCCAGGGTGACGGCTACCAGTAGGAAGGCCTGCCGAACCCGGACGACACCGGTGGTTGCCGCGGCTGCGGTCGCCGGGGGTCCCGGTGGCGCCGAATCTTCACGCTCAGTCATCGCCCCTCGGCTTCGTTGACGCAGGTCACAGATGTCCCGGAATGTGATCGGGCGTTGCTATTCGATTACTCTAAGTCAAAGCCCCTCTCGCCGTTGCTCGTATCGTCCGGCCTGGGCGACCCCGGCCGGGGTAACACTCAGGCTCCGGGACCGGGGTTGGGCTGGGGAGAGCAGGCGAGCGTGACTCAGAAGCGGAAGTAGATGAACGGCGCGACGTCCTGCGGGCCAACGATCGCATAAATGATCATGATGCTCAGGGTGAGCAGCGCGATCTGAGCGCCAAGGCGCAGTCGGGTGAAGGCGGCCTGCGCGTGGATCCACCAGACGCGGGGGACGGCTGCGGTGGCCAGTCCCACCCCGATGGCGGCGAGGACCGTCGGAGTGACCAGCGGCGCCGGTCCGCTCGCGGTGAACAGCCGGACGACGAGCTCGCGTGCCGTTGCCAGGTCGGGCGCTCGGAACAGGACCCAGGTGGCACACACGAAGTGGAAGACGGCCAGCCGGCCGGCCCAGGCGTGGACCGGGTTGGGGACCGCTTCGGGAAGCGCGGCCTGTGCGGCGATGATCGTCTGGTGGCTCGCGGTGGTCGGCGTCCCCGCGGAACTGCCGGCGATGCCGAAGCCGGCAGCGGGACCGGGACCAATAACGGCGCCGGATCCGCCAGTGGAAAGGAGCGGTGCGGGGCTCTCCGATCCCGGCCGGGGTAGCGGCATCGCGGAGAGCCCCGCCGATTCGGCCTGTCCCGGGATCTGCTCCTGTCCCGTGGCTCGGGCCCGTTCCGTCGCCCGGATCCGGTCCGCCCGTCGGGCCCGGATCCGGCGTTCGGTCACCAGCCCACCGCCGTGCAGCGCTCCCCACAGGACGAACGTCCAGGCGGCGCCGTGCCAGAGACCGCCCAGAGTCATGGTGATCATGATGTTGAGGTAGGTGCGCCGCTTCCCCTTCCGGTTCCCTCCGAGCGGTAGGTAGACGTAGTCGCGTAGCCATCGGGACAGGGTCATGTGCCAGCGGCGCCAGAAGTCCTGCAGGGTGACGGCCGCGTAGGGACGGTCGAAGTTGTCCGGGAAGCGGAAGCCGAGCAGGAGGGCGATCCCGATCGCGATGTCGGAGTACGCCGAGAAGTCACAGTAGATCTGCACGGCGTAGCCGTAGCCGGCCGTGGCGATCTCCAGCGACGAGTGCTGGCCGGGTGCGTCGAAGACGGGGTCGACGAGGCGTGAGGCGATCAGATCGGCGAGCACCACCTTCTTGACCAGGCCGCCCACGATCAGGAACACGGCCCGGGTGGCCTGGACCTGGTTCGGATCCCGTGGCGTGGCGAGCTGGGGGATGAACTCGCGCGCACGCACGATGGGACCGGCGACCAGATGCGGGAAGAACGCCTCGTACACGGCGAAGTCCAGCAGCGACGCGGGTGTGCTGGTGCCGCGATGGACGTCGATGACGTAGGACAGCGCCTGGAAGGTGAAGAACGAGATCCCGATCGGCAGCGCCACCTGGAGCAGGGGCAGCGCCGTGGGGAGGCCGATCTCGGCCAGCGCGCGGTCCACCGACAGGGCGAAGAAGCTGTAGTACTTGAACCAGCCGAGCAGGCCGAGGTCGCAGACGATCGCGGCGATGAGGAGGCGGCGGTCGCGCCAGCGGTGGACCGCGACGGCAGCACCCTGGTTGATCAAGGTGGAGGCCACGATCAGCAGCACGAAGCGTGCGTCCGCGAAGCCGTAGAAGAAATACGACGCCCCGAGGATGAACGGCTTCCACAGCCTCGGCCGGGGCATCAGCAGCCAGGAGATCGCCAGCACCACGACAAGGAACGCCGCAAACTCGATCGTCGGAAAGATCATGTGTGCCCGTCCGGTGGGGTCGCCCAGCAGGATAATCGCTTTAGGAAGTCGAGCGACTGCCTAAAGTAGTTGATGGGTGGGGTGTTCGCCGCTCGACGGCCGCGCTGCCGGCATCCGCCTGGCCCTTTCGGGTAACCTCCGGCCGATTGCCGGTGGAACTCGTGCGCCGGCGCCATGGGATGGCTACCTTCCGACCATGGGCATCGTCTCAGTCAACGGCATCGACCTCGCCTACGAGATCCACGGAGACGAGGACGGGTTGCCGCTGCTCCTGATCGGCGGCCTCGGGCAGCCGCTCGTCGGCTGGCACCCGGACCTGCTGGCCGCGCTCGGTCGTCGCGGTTATCGAACGATCATCTTCGACAACCGGGACGTGGGACTGTCCACTCATCTCGACCAGCTCGGTCGGCCCGACCTGGCGGCGATCCTGAGCGGTCGCTTCGACCTCGCCCCCTACCGGCTCGATGACCTGGCCGCGGACGCGATCGGCCTGCTGGCCGCCCTCGGGATCGAGTCGGCGCACCTGATGGGCAGCTCGATGGGTGGCATGATCGCCCAGATCGTGGCCCTCGGGAACCCCGAGCGGGTGCGCAGCCTCACCTCGATGATGTCCCATCCGGGTGACCACCGGGTGCAGCCGACCGCCGAGGCGATCGCGCTGTTCCTGCGGCCGGCGCCGGCCGACCTGGAGGAGTTCGTCCTCGCCGGGCACGAGGCGCAGGAGGTCCTGGGCTCGCCGTTGTTCGCGCCGGACGTGGCGTGGCTGCGGCGGCGGGCCGAGATCCAATGGGGCCGTCGCCCGAACCCGGTCGGGGTCATGCGCCAGATCGCCGCCGTGCTCGCGGCGCCCGACCGCACCCCCGGGCTCGCGCGGCTCCCGGTCCCCACCCTCGTCGTCCACGGTGACGCGGACCCGCTCGTCCCGGTCCTCGGTGGTCGGTTGACGGCCGCGGCGATCCCGCTCGCGGAGCTGCTGGAGATCGACGGGATGGGGCATGAGCTTCCCCGCCAGGTCTGGGGTCGCATCCTGGACAAGCTTGACGATGTCGTGCATCGCGGGGAAGTCGATCGTCGCGGGACGCTCGCGCAGGCGAGCTGAGCGCCGACCCGCCCGCCCGGATCGTCGCGGTGGCCCGGCCGCGTCAGGTCCCGGGCTTGATGACCATGAAAGCGATGATCAGTATCCAGCAGGCGGTGCTCACGGCGACACCCCCCATGATTGGAAGGGTACGCCGACGCGTGTCACCGCCCGCGTCGATCTCCTTGACGGCGTGGGCGAGCCCGGGCGCGATCATGCCCAGCGAGATCCCGGTGGCCACCACCCACAGCACGAGGGCACCCGACAGCCAGGGGTCGCCCAGCGACCGCACGCTGCCGAATGATCCCTGATGCACCAGCCCGAGGCCCGTCACGACGATGAGCAGTGAGGCGAGCGCGAGAGCCCGGATCATCCGCACGCACAGGCGCAGGATCGGCAGGGCACCGGCCCCCAACCGCAGCAGGCGCGGGGTGACCACGGTGATCAGTGTCAGCGGACCGATGACGAAGACCCCGAGAACGACGTGCACGGTCAGGAGGAGCCCGAAGCTGCCCGAATGCGGCATGCGCAGAAGGTATCGATCGTCGTCCGTCGGCCGTATCCCGGGGACGGCGATCCGCTAGAGCCGGTAGGACTGATAGTAGAGCGACTTCACCACGTCGCCGAAGTGAGTTCCGTACAGCTTGTCGTTGACTCCGGCATAGGCGTAGCTGACCACCCCGTCGACCCAGCCGTGCCCGGAACCGAGCCGGCCGAGGCCGGTGAGTAGTGGCCCGCCGCTGGCGCCGGCCGTCATGCGGCAGGCGACGCCGATCGACGGGCTGCCGTAGGGGTCGCCGAAGCCGGAGCCGGCGCAGTAGACGAGTTGGCTGCCGTCGTAGGGGGGCAGCCGCGGGTAGCCGAAGGTGTACTGCGGATACGTCCCCGGAAGATCGAAGGCTATGCCCTGGGATCCGACCGTGTCCTCGAGATGACGGCCGCGGGACGGGGACGGGTTGAACAGGGCGAAGCCGGTGTCGACGTCGAAGTCGCCCTGGCGGGCCCACCCGGACGTCACGGTAAGCCGGCGGGCGGTCCAGATGCCGTAGGGCATCGCGCCGTTGTCGAACCCGGGGATGAAGATGACGTTCCGCGCGAACTGTTCCCCGCTACCGCCGTGCACGCAGTGCCCCGCGGTGACCACGAGGTCACGGCTGGGGCTGGACACGACGCTCGCGGAGCAGGCGTAGTCACTGCCGCCGATGGTGGCGAACAACCGGCCGGTGGTCGTGGTCACCAGCCCGCCCCGGGTGTAGGGCGTTCCGGCGCTCGGGGGCGGGGGAGCGTCGCTCGCGGCCGTTTCGGAGTCGCCGACGGCAGGCGGGGCCGGCCCGGGACTGAGGGGGGCGGCATCGGCATGGTCGTTCGTGCGGGCCCCGAAGGCTCGGGCCCGCCGCTGCGCGCTCCAGTACCGTTCGACCTCGCGCTGCTCGGCGAGGGTCACCGCCCCCGGCGCCGAGAGGAGCTGTCCCGCGGTGGATCCCGGGTACGTGGCGGCGATCGGCGCGCCCCCTCGCCCGGTGTCCGACGCCGCCTGGGCGGGGCTGGCCGGAAGGGCCGCGGGTGCCAGCGCGACGCCCGCCGTCAGCAGGATCGCGACGGTGAGCCTCGATCGCGCCGGCGGGCGTGGGCGGGCCCGGGTGGCGCCGGGTACATCCGCCGGCGGGAGTGGGCGGAGGCGTGCCGCGTCCGCCCGTCGCTCGGACTCCTGGTCTGCACTCCGTGACGTCACGACAGCGCAGAGTAGCAGTACTGTCGCCTTCTGTGGCGGCTCGCGGGCGTTGTGGGACGGGTGGGTCGGCGGGCCGCGCCTCCCGCCCTTGTCGACCCCTCTCCATGGGCCGGTTGGAGAGGGCTGTAGGGGTAAGACGGCTAGGTGCTAGATAGTCCGGAAGAGACGGTACCTATAAACCCGTATCATTCAACCCGTATCATTCAAGCCATATCATCGAGACCATGGCTGGAATCGCGCTGACGCCGGTGTCGTATCTGGTCCTGGGGGAGGTGGCGCGGCGTGGCAGCGCCACTCCGTACGAGCTCAAGGTCGCGGTTGCCGGCTCGATCGGTAACTTCTGGTCGTTTCCGCACGCCCAGCTCTACAAGGAGCCGCCCCGCCTTGCCGCGGCCGGACTCC
>NZ_CDWWXA010000068.1:18719-25261 GCF_977971845.1 Frankia sp. CeCAU1
TCTCGGAGGAACGGGAGGAGTCCGGCCGCAGGCGGCGGATCTTTCGCCTGACCGACGCCGGCCGGAGCAGGTTGGCCGCGTGGCTCACCGTCCCGGAGGCCGGGCGCACCGAGCTGCGCGATCCCGGCCTGCTCAAGCTGGCATTCGCCGATCTGGGCCGGCCGGGTGATGTCAGCCGGCTCGCGCGGGCCCAGGCGGCGGCGCATCGCGCTCACCTGGAGGTGTACCGCTCCCTGATCGCGCTGCCCGCGGGCGCCCTGGCCTGGTCGCTGCGCCGGACCCTCGATCTCGGGCTCGGCTACGAGGAGCTCGCGGTCGAGTTCTGGGAACGCCTCGCCGCCGAGCCGGGCGGGGTGGCGCGGCGGTCAGCGGGCGGTGCGGTGCCTGCCCCGGGCCCGCAGGTAGTCCCGGATGACGTAGTTGCCGAGGGCGGCGGGATCGGGTGAGAGAACCCGCCCGCCGTTGCGTCTGGCTATCTCCTCGACGAACTGCACCAGCCGTGGCTCGTCGTCGAGCATGAACACGTTGACGGTCACGCCGCGCCGGGTGAGCCGGTCGACCTCGGCCAGGGTCAGCTCCAGGGTCTCGGGCATCGGCGGCCAGGAGAACGAGGGAGTACCGTCGCGCAGCAGGTGCGCGGTGGGCTCACCGTCGGTGACCACCATGATGACCGGCTCCGACTGCGGGTAGCGGCTCAGCAACCGGCCAGCGATGAGCAGGGCGTGCTGCAGGTTCGTGCCCTGCACCATCTCGGAGTCGAGCCCGGCGAGCTCGACCGGCCGCAGCTCCCGGGCGTAGTCCGAGAAGCCGACAATGTGGATCTTGTCTTGCGGGAACGACGTGCTGACGAGCGTGTGCAGCGCGAGTGCCGTCGACTTCGCGATGCCCCAGGTGCCCCGCAGCGCCATCGAGTAGGACAGGTCGACGAGCAGGCACACCGCCGCCGTGGCGCGGCGCTCCGTCTCGGCGACCTCGAAGTCGGCCACCGCCAGGCGGATCGGGTGGCCCCGGCCGGGCGGACCGCCGCGCAGCACCGCGTTGCGGACCGTGCGGACGACGTCGATCGGCTGGGTGTCGCCGAACTGCCAGGCCCGGGAGGTGCCCAGCAGATCCCCGGCGGAACCCGCGTCGGTCACGCTGTGATCCCCGCGGCCCCGGGCGGAGACCTGCCGGAAGATCCGGGCCAGTGCGGCCTGCCCGATCCGGCGCACCGCCCGCGGGGTGAGCTCCAGGCTCCCGGCCCGGCGGGTGAGGAATCCCTGCCGCTCCAGCTCCCGTTCGATCTCCTGCAGCCCTCGCAGATCGTCGACGGCGGACCGGCCCAGCGCCCGGGCCACCGCCTCGGGGTCAACGTCTTCCAGGGAGGCCCCGGCGTAGTCCTGCCCCAGCGCGGCGGCCAGTTCGTCCAGCTCCGCGAGCTCCTCCAGCGCGGTGGTGGCGTCGCCGAGACCGAGCGGTTCCTCGCCGCTCAGGCCGTCGCCCAACCGGCCGGCCCGCCCCCGCAGCCGTCCACCCCAGTTGAGGTCCGGTCGGGACGCGCGCAGCGCCTGCGCCAGGCGTGACATCTCCGCGGCGAGCCCCAGGTCCTCCATCGCCGTGGACATCAGGTCGGCGAGTTCGGAGCGCTGCTGCGGGGTGAGCCCGGCCAGCAACCGCGCGGCGGCGGCGGCCCGGCGGGCCAGCGCGTCAACCAGTTCCTCCAGCGAGCCGGGGTTCTCCGGAAAGAAGTCGCCGAACTCCCGCATGAACCGGGCGAACGCCTCGTCGGTGTCCTCACCGCGGGCGTCCGCCTCCAGCAGGGCGTTGAGCGCGCCGACCATCTCCCGGATCCGGGCGAAGTCCTCGGGCGTGGCCCCCTCCAGGGCCTGCTTCATCCCCCTGAACTGGGAATCGAGGACCTCGCGACGCAGCAGCTCGGAGATCTTCTCGTACGTCTCGCGGGCCGGCTGCGACCGCCAGTCGTACTCGGCGAGCGAGCGCACCGCACGGGCGGGGTCCGCGGGCAGCGCGTCCAGCTCGGCTTCGCGCAGCCGGGCGTCGTCGGAGGGGTCGGGGAACAGCGCCGCCCGTTCCTGGCCCACGGCGGTGTCGAGCAGCCGGCGGACCTCTTGGAGCGTCCCGTCCATCCGGCCGTGGGATCGGGCCTCCCGCCGGTGCCGCTCGACGGCCCGGCGCATGTCGTCCAGACCACGCCGGCCCGGCATGCCCCGGCGCAGCAGCGACTCCAGAGCCTCCCGCGGGGTGCGTCCCTCCAGAATCTGGCGGGACATCTCATCCAGGGCGTCGGACGCGGTGAAGGGAGAGGCGAGTGGGTCGGGTCCGCCGTCCCACGGGCCATACCGGAATGTTCCGGAATTCACTGTTCCTCCTGGAAGCTTCCGTGCCGAGGCCAGGTGCCGCCGGGTCAGGTGCCGTAGACGGTCCGTCCGGGAAGCTCTTCCTTGGCCAGCCGGCGGTTGAGGTGCAATCCCTCCATCGCCAGCTCCAGCGCGGCCGCCGCGAGCCCCGGCGACTCCGCCCCGTCCACGCCGAGCCTGGTCAGGATCGCCGCGAGCCCGGGCACCGGCCCGACCCGGCGCAGCAGCTCGGCCGCCGCTACCAGGTCGCCGGTCTCGACCGGGCCATCCGCGTCGAAGCGGGCCTGCAGGCCGGTGAGGTCCGCGCCGGCCAGCCTCGCCCGGAATGTCTCGGCCACCGCGCGGCGCAGCAGCAGCGCGAGGACCTCGTCCTCCCGGCCCTCCTCCAGCTGGTCGAACTCGACCTTGCCGCGTACCGCCGGGACGATCGCGGCGAGGTCGACCACCCGTGCGGTGGGCGTCTCCTCGCCGGTCAGCGCCGCGCGGCGGACCGCCGAAGCCGCCACCGTCTCGGCCGCGGCCACCGACAGCCGGGCCGACACCCCCGAGCGCTGGTCGACCTGGGGGGCGTCGCGCACCAGCCGGGTGAACCGGGCCACGATCTCCACCAGGTGATCGGGTATCTCCGGTGCGCCGAGCGGGGACCCCGCCCAGGACATCACCGCCTCCTGGCGGATCAGCGCCAGTTCGTCGGTGAGGTGCAGCGGGTAGTGGGTGCGGACCTCGGCGCCGAACCGGTCCTTGAGCGGCGTGATGATCCGCCCCCGGTTGGTGTAGTCCTCGGGGTTGGCCGAGGCGACCAGCAGCAGGTCCAGCGGCAACCGGAGCAGGTAGCCGCGGACCTGGATGTCCCGCTCCTCCAGCACGTTGAGCAGCGCGACCTGGATCCGTTCGGCGAGGTCGGGCAGCTCGTTGACGCTGAAGATCCCGCGGTTGGTGCGCGGCACCAGCCCGTAGTGGACCGTCTCGGGGTCGCCGAGCGTGCGGCCCTCGGCGACCTTCACCGGGTCGACGTCGCCGATGAGGTCGCCGACGCTCGTGTCCGGGGTCGCGAGCTTCTCGCTGAACCGCTCGCCGCGGTGCCGCCAGACCACCGGCAGCGCGTCACCGAGATCGGCCGCCAGCGCCCGGCATCGGCCACAGACCGGCGCGTAGGGGTGGTCGTTGATCTCACAGCCGGCGACGGCCGGCGACCACTCGTCGAGCAGGCTCACCAGAGTGCGGATGAGCCGGGTCTTGCCCTGCCCGCGCTCGCCGAGGAAGACGATGTCGTGACCGGCCAGGATGGCCCGCTCGACCTGGGGAAGGACGGTCTCGTCGAAACCGACGATGCCCGGGAACCGGGGGCCGTCGCCCTGCATCAGGGCGACGAGGTTGTCGCGCAGCTCCGTCCGCACCGGGCGGTGCGCGTGCCCGCTGCGGCGCAGCCCACCCAGGGTGGTGAACTGCGGGGCGGCGGCCGTCGGCGGGTGGGCCGCAGATGCCACGGTCGGGGGCACGGTCGGTGGTATGGAATGACTGGGCTGTGCCGGCAGATCCTCCACCCGTCGACGGTACGCCGACGCCGCCACCCGTGCAGCCGGGCCTGCGGTCGTCCGCTGCTGGCGTAGTCAGCCCGAGTAGGGCGACACCGAGACGATCTCGACCTTGGCCGAACGGCCGTTGGGCAGCGTGTAGGAGACGGTCTCGCCCGCCTTGTGCCCGGTCACCGCGCCGCCTAGCGGGGACGCCGGGGAGAAGACCTCGATGGGCGTGCTGTGGTCCTCGCGCGAGCCGATGAGGAACTTCTCCGTCTCTCGTTCGCCGGGGAAGCGCACCTCGACGACGGTGCCGGGGCCGGCCTCGCCGGTCGCCGCGGGTGCCTCGCCGACCTGGGCGTCGCGCAGCAGGTCCGTGAGCTGGCGAATCCGGGCCTCCTGCTTGCCCTGCTCCTCCTTGGCCGCGTGGTAGCCGCCGTTTTCCTTGAGGTCGCCCTCCTCGCGGGCAGCCTCAATCTTGGTCGCGATCTCCGTACGCCACGGGCCGGTCAGGTAGTCGAGCTCGGAGCGGAGCCGGTCGTATGCCTCCTGGGTGAGCCAAGTCTGCTGCGTCACGCGGGTCACGCTCCTCGGTGAACATCAAAAGGGCCATCATACCAAAATGAATCAAGGAATCCGATGTCGGGCTTGGTGGCTCCGGCGGCGTCTGGACCGCCCGGAAGCTCCGGACCGGCGGGTCAGCCCTTACGGGTGATCCGACAGCCCTCGCCTTCGACCTCGACCACGAATGCTTCACGCAGGGGTGGGAGGACGACGGAACCGGCCGTCGTCCATCGGCCCTCCGGACCGGGCCGACGACGATGTCGGTGCGCCGGTCGACGGCAGGCCTGCCGTCGAAGCATGCGCGGACGGTGCATTGTGCCACGGCGTTGGGTGACTTTTCCAGACCGAACGCGGGGCGGGCCCCGGCGGTTCCTCAGGCGAGGTCGGATCACCCAGACCGGTGAGCCCGGAACAACGTTGAGGCATCAGCAACGTTGAGGCATCAGCAACGTCGAGGCATCAGGAACAATGGGCCGCATGCCTGCGGTCCACGATCGGCATGGCCTGCGCCTGATGGCCATCCACGCCCACCCCGATGACGAGTCCAGCAAAGGCGCCGCCACCATGGCACGTTACGCCAGCGAGGGCGCCGACGTCCTCGTGGTCACGTGTACCGGGGGGGAGGAGGGCAGCATCCTCAACCCCGCGATGGACCAGCCAGGTGTCGCCGCCCAGATGGCGGAGATCCGCAGGCAGGAGATGGAGGCTGCCCGGCTCATCCTCGGGGTCCGCCAGGAGTGGCTCGGCTTCGTCGACTCCGGACTGCCTGAGGGCGATCCGCCGCCGCCTGTTCCGGACGGGCGGTTCGCCACCATCGCGCTCGGCGAGGCGGCCCGTCCGCTGGTCCGGTTGATCCGTCAGTTCCGACCACAGGTCATCACGACCTACGACGAGTCGGGCGGGTATCCGCATCCCGACCACATCATGACCCATCGGGTCAGTGTGGAGGCGTTCGAGGCGGCCGGTGATCCCGACCGTTATCCCGAGGCCGGCGTCGACGCCGGCCTCGAACCCTGGCAGCCGCTCAAGCTTTACTACCACCTCACCTTCCACAAGGAGCGCGTCCTCGCTCTCCACGAGGAGATGATGGCCCGCGGTCTGGAGTCCCCCTATGCCGAGCGGCTGGCCGAGTGGGTCGACCGCGCCGAGGACACCGGTCGGCTCACCACCCAGGTGGAGTGCGCGGACTGGTTCGAGACCCGCGACCGGGCACTGATCGCCCACGCCACCCAGGTCGACCCCACCGGATGGTGGTTCCGGATACCCCTGGAGGTGCAGCGAGACGCCTGGCCGACGGAGGACTACCAGCTGGCCCGTTCTCTTATCGAGGTCGGCATGCTGCCCGAAGACGATCTGTTCAACGGCGTGTGACTCCCCGGTAACCCGACCTTTCAGGTGGCATGTGACTGTTCGGATGACATGTGACTTTTTGAACAGTATGTGATCTAGTCAACGGTGCGTGACCGCGGAGGCGGAGGACTCGTACGGCAGGGCGTAGGGTCGGAATCGGCGCCCGTTGTGGAGTGTCCCCGTGGCGGGCGGTGACAGCAGGTGTGGCGGACACCAGAGGACACCAGGTGTGAGGACGTGCCCGTGAACGAGGTCTTCGCCGCTTCCGTGCTGGTCGAGAGGAAGATCGACGCCGGAGCCGCCGGGCTCCTCGTCGTCCTGGCACTGATCGCGGCCTCCAGCGTGATCTTCTTCTTCCTCTCGAAGAGCCTGCGCCGGATGCGGTCGAACGTCGCCAGCGGCGAGTTCGCCGGCGTCGACCCTGATCCGAACGCGATGCGCCGGCTGGACGGTGGAGACGGGCCGGTTATCGACGGGGAGGTCGTCGAGGACACCGCCGGCACCGCCGGCACCGCCGGCGCCGGTGGCACGGCGGGCCTGGCGGGTGGCGGCGAGCAGCTGGACCTGCCGACCCAGCCTGGACCCCCCGCGGGCTCCGCGGGGAGCGATCGGTAGGCGGCTGCCGCAGACCCCGGCTAGGCCCGTCTTCCGCACATGGGGTTTCGATGCGTTGACCGGCCTGGTTTCCGATCAAGGTGGCCGGGTCGGGTCGACACCGAGAATGTCGAGGAGGTGCTGGTGCAGCGCCGAGGGG
>NZ_CDWWXA010000069.1:0-15195 GCF_977971845.1 Frankia sp. CeCAU1
CGACTGACCCCAACATGCGGCAGGCCCCCCGCACCGTATCCGGTGCGGGGGGCCTGTTCCTGTAAGCGTCTAGCAAGCGGCTACGGGCGTGGGGTCCGGGGGACGAGACCGATGCCACGGATCACTCCGCCGCTGGCCCGCAACATGGCCTCGTGGCATAGGGCGCACGCCAACGCCGTTTCTCTCCCATCGGAGACGATCACCAGTGCGGGTGCGGCACAACGGGGTGTCTCACACGTCGGCACGTCGCTCATCGCGCGTCCCCCGGTCCGGCCGTGACCAGATGCGCCCGTGTCTGCCTGCCGTAGCGCACGGTGAACCCCAGCGCGTCGAGCGTGGCCGCTACCGCGTAGGTCAGCACATCACCCACCCCGGCCGGGACGGGCCGATTCGCCGTGGGGATGGTGGCCATCCGGGGATGGGTAGCCCACCCCAACGCCACCCCCCGGTACGCACCCGTGCGCACCGGGACAAGCAGGACCCCGCCGGTTGCCTCCCGCCCGGTAGTGTCCGCCACCGGCACCCCCGCCAGCACGAGCGCACGCGCTACCCGCACCGTGAGCAGCGCGGTAGCGTCCCGGGTCGCGCGCACCCTCCCCCCATGGTCATCGGTGAGCCGCGCGACCTGTTCGGACCACAGGCGATTAAACGCGAGATCATCCGGTGCGGAACGGCTCGTCAGCGTCCCGTCCGCCGCTACCACCCCGTAGCCGACGGCGCTACCGGGATGGTCATCCCCCGCCCGGACTGCGTCATACCGGTCCGCCCACGGGCCGGCAACCACCCGCCCGTCCACCACCGTCCAGAACGCCGGAACCGACGCCCGGTCGTGGCGGGCACGCGGTCCGCGCGTCGCATCCTGCGAGGGATCGGTGCGCCCCGCATGCGGCACGGTCGGCATCCACCCGCCGGACGCGAGGGGACCGTCCGGGACGGTCGGCGCGTCGTTCCCGGCGGTCGGGAACGGAAGCGGACGGAAGACCAGCGCGACGTGATGCCGGTCCCCACGGAAGTCCCGGTACACCGCACCGGACGGCAGATCAGCGCACGCGGCCATCAAATCATCCGGATCCGCACCGGGCAGGATCATCAGATGCCGGTCACCGGTCGACGCGGGAAGCACGTAGGCCAACGGGCGGTCGTCATACGGGGTGCGCTCGTCATCAGGCACGATGGGCATGGGTCTTCGACTCCTGCTGGACTCAGGGGATGGGGATCAAGGCCCCGGGTTGGCGTTGGCGCGCCAACCCGGGAGCCGCTTACGACGGCCGGTCCGGCCGTCCGGTCATGGGGACCGTGCTTAGGGGACCCCGCTACGGGGTCGTGGGGGGCATGTCCGCCGTGCCCCTCGGGTCCACACGGGTGGGGGGTGGGGTGACCAGCGCGTACCGGGCAGGGATCATCCCGCTACCCTGACCGAGACCACCGTGCGCAGCTCGGGTCTTCACCACCACGCCCGCAGCTTCCCATTTTTCACCCGTGGGTACACCCACGAATAGGACATGCCGGTGTCGGCGCACAGTTCTTTCACCGTCCGTCCCTCGGGTGTGGCGAGGGACCGCCGAAGCACGGTTTCCGGGTCCGGTAGAGCCGGTATTTCCTTGCCCGTGCCTTCCCAGTCGAACCGCGCCACACTGTGATCTCCGTAGCGGACAGGTAGCCGCAGAATCAGAAGCGGAAACGCGGTGCGGACCATGGTCCGTAGGGCCTCAAAGTCTTCGTCCGCTTCCGCTTCCGTCCACCGCGCTTCTATGTCCTGCGTCAGCGTCCGTGGGTCGGCGGGGATATCCAAGGCAGACAGCTTTGTCTGTAGTTCCTCTATCTTCGCTGTGATCGGCTTCATGGCCCGGTCGACCCGGGCCACCGTCCATGTCCCTGTTTTCTCCGACAATTCGTCTGCTTGCTTATTCCAATGAGCAAGCTCGCTTTCTGTACTGAGACGTTCGCGGTTCGCGGTGTCCGCACGCTCGGCGATGTCCGCCGCGAATCGCGGATCCGACAGGCGTGCGATCACCGCTGTCCGTACGGCATCCTCCGCTACCCGCGCGTCAATGTAGTTACCGCATCCGATCGCCACGTCGACGTGGCAACGGTAGGCCCGTTTCACCTTCCCGTCCGGGTAGGGTGGTAGATGAATGTTCTTCCGGCCGTACAGTTTTGAACCGCACGGGCAGCGCAGCAGACCCGACAGGACGTGCCGCTGTCCCGCCGGACGGCCCGGCCGCCGCGAGGCCAACAGCGCGCACATCAGCCTCCAGTCCTTCTCGGACACCACCGGGTCGAACCCACGGCGATTCCCGACCGCCTCACCCTCCACCATGATGACACCCGCCAACGCCGGACGGATCAGCGTATTTACCAGGGTTGTACGTGTCCACAGATTACCGTTCACCGTACGCACCCCACGCCGGTTCAACTCCGCAGCAAGCGGGGCCACCTTGATTTCACCGGCAAGCAAACTCCGGTAGCATTCCCGGACCACCGCCTGTTCCGCGTCTAGCACCGCCCTCTCCACCGGCGTGCGGGGATCGCCCGGTTCCCACCCCGGCGGGGCAGGAAGAAACCCGGGCATCCCAAAACCCCGACCGCCACCATGCGGATTACGCCCACGGGCCGCTTTCCGCCGGTTTCCCCTACGCACCCGCTCACTGATCTTGTCGGACTCGGCGGCGGCATCCACCATTTCTTTGCGGAAAATCCGCCTGCCTTCCGCCGTATTCAGATCATACTCTCCAGCGGACGACCAAATAAGCCGTCCTGCCCGTGCGGCTTCGACAAGCCGCTCACCCTCCATAATCTTGCGGGAAAACCGGGTCACATCAAGAACCCACACCCCCTGAGCTTCCCCGCTTTCCAACCGGGCCATAAGCCGGTCCCATTGCGGCCGGGCAACCCTCGGGTTCCACGCGCTTTTCGCATCGTCCCGCCATATCCGGCCCAGCACACCACCCCGCCGGGCGATGTCCGTCTTACCCATGTCGATCTGTTCATCGACGTTGATCACAGAGCCGTCGTCACGGTACGACAGCCGACCGTAGACGTCGATCACGGGCCGGTCGTCGTCACCGCTGTCCGTCCCGCCCGCAAGCGGTCCCTCTCGCGTCGTTGCCATGTCTCGATATTAGAATCGTCCCCCGCCTCCGGCTTCGAGTGCTTCCCCACGCCGAACTGCCTCTCCCCCCTCGGGATCTACCAGCCGCCATAATCTCACCGGAGCAGACGCAGCCGAGGCACGATTCCCATCACTTGCCGGCTCTGTAACCACCGAAGCCACAAGCAGCGCCTCCCAGCACGGGAAGGACCCGGCGATGCCGGACCCGGCTTCACATGGAGGTCGCCGGCCGGTTTCCCCCTTTCCCGTGGGCGCCGAAGGACGGGCCGTGGTCGGTATGCCTGTTGGGCTGCGATATCGTGGCGGGCGCTGGAACGTGGCCGGGTATTCGGGGGAACCGTGGGCGTCGCCATTGTTGATGCGGTCAAGCTTGCGAAAGACAACAAGCGTTCGTACGAGCAGCTCGAAGCTCGCTGTCGGCTGCTGGCCGGGCGAACGGCTGCCGAGACAGAGGCTCAGCAGCGGGCCCGTGCTGAGCTGTATGACGTGGCGCTGGTGCCGTTCCAGGAGGTGTTCAGTCGGCTGAAGAACGTCGATCTGGCTGAGCTCGCGAAGATCGACCTGCTGGTCGGCGGGGAGCTGCCGGACGTCGAACTGCGTCGGCTACGGATCAGCGTGGTCCAGTCACTGGGGGCGCTGGCTGCTGGGGCGGTGGCCGGCGCCGGGGCGGGTGGTGCGACGTTCGCGGCGGTCGGGGCCTTGGCGACGGCCTCCACTGGGACGGCGATTTCAGGGCTGTCCGGTGCTGCGGCGACGAGCGCGACGTTGGCCTGGCTGGGCGGCGGGCCGATCGCCGCCGGTGGTGGTGGGGTCGCGGCCGGGACGACCGTGCTGGCGGGCATCGTGGCGGCGCCGGTGGTCATTGCTGTGGGCGGGGTGCTCGAGTGGCAGGGGCGCAGGGCCCGCACCGGTCAGCGCGAGACAGCGGCGCAGATCGCCGAGGCGGCGGCTGACTTCGGACGGGCGCAGGCGCAGGCGGCCCTCGTGCGTCGGCGCAGCCGGCAGGTCCGGGACATTCTCAAGGACCTGCGCGTCGCGATGACCGTCCGGCTGCCGCTGCTGGATACGCTCGTCACCGCCAACCCGGACTATGTGACCTACACGATCGAGCAGCGGCAGCGGGTGGCACAGCTCGTCGGGGTCGCCTCGACCACGGTGACGGTGATGAGTACGCCGATCGCCGGCGAGGACGGAACGGTGGATGTGCAGGTTCGCCAGGTCGTTCTCAACGCCAAGCAGCGGCTGCTCGCCCTGCCCCGGCCAGCGTGACCACCTCTGGTTCTGCCCTGCCTCACGGCAGACGCGAGAGGCATATCGGGCTGCTTCCCGGTGGCGCGGACGCCGCGGTCTGGTCGATCATCGACCAGACGACCCGCCGGACCGCGGCGGAGGTGGTCGAGACACTGAACGGCCGCGACACTGTCGTCAAGCTGGCGCGGCGGTATGCCAACCATGGCAATCCGCAGCGTGCCGGGCACCTGTTCGAGGTGATGCACGCGGTCGGATTCAACCGGCACGCGGCCCGCGCGGGCTCGACGGTACGCGCCCAGGTCCTGGAATGGACACAGGGCGGTCCGCAGAATGGTCCGGTCGACATCCGGCTGTCTGACGGTGGCCGGATGGTCGCCGAGGTGCAGGCCAAACTCGTCGACCGGGTGTCGGACACGACCCGCCAGATCTCGCGATCCGCGTATCAGGGCATGGGGCGACTGGTCGCAGGAGACCGGGTCGACGCCGTCCACGACCTGCTCGACCGGCGGCTGGGCATGAACCAGGAGGGGATCTACTTCGAGGGCTACGCCGACGCGGCGGCTTTCAGCACCGACCGGCTCACGCACGGGTCGGTGCACAGCGATTCGATCAGCTACCGGCAGGCGCAGGACGCCGCCCACAACCCGGCCCGATGGGCCAACCACCAGATCGCCGCCGCAGCCGGGCGAGACATCGCCACCTCCAGCCTCACTGGAGCCGCCGCAGGCGCGCTCGTCGGCGCCATGGTCACCACGGCCAGCGAGACCGCCCGGATCCGTGCCGGCGAGACCTCCGCTGGCGCCGCAGTCATCACGGTCGCTGGCGGCACCGCCCGCAACGCCGCCCGCTCCGGTGCTATCGGCACGATCTCCGCTTCCGTCCGCACCGCGGCCAGCAGCGGTCTTCTGCCCAAGGCGCTGGGCAGCGGTACCGTGCCCGCCGCCATGGCTGACGCCGTGTGGGCCGTCGCCGACGCCGGCCTGGACCTGGCCCGCGGTCGCATCGACCCCGGCGAGTTCGCTGCCCGCAGCGTGACGGGGACCGCCAGGACCGGCCTGATGTGGGCCGGCGGCCTGGTCGGGCAGACCGTCGTCCCCGTCCCCGTCCTCGGAGCCCTCGTCGGTGGTGTCGTCGCGCAGGCCACCGCCGCCATCATCGTCCAAGGACTCCAGCTCGCGATCGTCGCGGCCCGCGCCGACGGCGCCAGCCCCGAGCTACTCGCGGTCCTGGAAGCCGAGACCGTCACCACCGCGGCCACGGCCGCGCTGATCGGCCAGGCGACCATGACTCTCGGCGAGGATCAGCGCGCTCAGGTCACCCGCGCCGCGCTACCCGACCTCGCCCACGTCCAGACGACGCTCACCACCAGCGATCCCAGCACCGCAATCATCGAACTTGCCACCGTTACCTGCCACCACGCCAACCAGCCGCTGTTCACCACCCTCGACGAATTCAACCAGTGGATGGCCGACACCGACGCCCCGCTCATCCTCAACCCGAACTGGTAACCCGAACTGGTAACCCACACCGAGCGCGCACCACGTTTCCCCGATCCGGCCGGTGGCACACCGGCCGGGTCTCGAGACCACGTCATCGGGAGACAACGAGGACCGGAACGGCATCGTCGATCTGGCCAGGTAGGGCATCACGGCAGACGACGGCGAAAGACCACCCGGACTGCCCACGTGCGCCCCGCCGGGTCAGTCGGCCGGGATGATCCGGTAACCGACCCCCGCGAGCGTCTCGATGACGGGCGGGTCGCCGAGTTTGCGACGCAGCCGTCCGATGGTGACCGAGACGGTCTTGGTGAAGGGGTCCGCGTACTCGTCCCAGACCTGTTCGAGCAGCCGCTCGGCACTCAGCGGGGCCGGCATCGCGCGCAGCAGTGCCTCCAGTACGGCGAATTCCTTGGCGGAGAGATCGAGTCGCCGCCCGTCACGGATGGCGGTGTGGCGCAGTGGGTCGAGTTCGACACCGCCGGCTTTGAGGACGCGTGGCTGCGCGGTGGGCCGACGCCGGGCCAGTGCCCGCACCCGTAGGACGAGTTCGGGAAAGTGGAACGGTTTGGGGAGGTAGTCGTCCGCGCCGAGGCTCAGCCCGGTGACACGATCGGCGCTGGTGTCGGCCGCGGTGAGCATCAGAACCATGGCCGGGTCCTCGGAATCTATGATCATCCGGCACAACATGTCACCGTTCAGGCCGGGGAGGTCACGGTCGAGCAGCACGACGTCGTAGCGGTTGACATCGAGTTTGGCAGCGGCGTCGAGACCGTCGTAGCTGACATCGACGGCCATGCCGTGGTCACGGAGGCCTTCGGCGATGTCGTCGGCGAGGCGGTGCACGTCCTCGACGACGAGCACTCTCACCGCGACCCCCCGGGCCTCACCGCGACCCCGGCCTCACCGCGACCCCCCGGCACCCTCGGCACCCTCGGCACCCCCGGCACCGGAGCGCGGCCGACGAGCGGCATGGTGATGACGGCCCGCAGACCGCCCTCGGGTCGGGCGCTCAGGTGAAGAGCGCCGTCATGGGCCGCGGCGATCGCGGCGACGATCGACAGCCCGAGCCCGACGCTGCCGGCGGTCGTGCGGTCGGCGGCCAGGCGGCGGAACGGCTGCCCGAGCTGCTGGACGTCGGCGTCGTCGAGCGGCGGCCCGGCGTTCTCGATCGTCAGGTGGGCCATCCTGGCGTCATCCGTGCCGCCGGTGGAGGGGTGGCAGCGGACCTGGACCTGGACATGGACGAAGCCGCCGGGATGGTTGTAGCGCAGGGCGTTGTCGAGGAGGTTGTCGACCAGGCGCCGCAGCAGCGTCGGGTTTCCGATGACCTCGACGGCCGCGAGCTGACGGTGGATGTGCACGCCCAGCTCGGCGGCGTGAGATTCGCGGGCTGCCAGCGCGGCGACGACGAGGCCAGTGAGCGAGACGGCGGCATCATTGCCGGGTGCCCCCTGATGGGCCCGCGCCAGGGTGAGGAAGTTCTCGATCAGCCGGTCGGCCTGGTCGAGCCCCTCGCGGAGCTTGCCGGCGAGCACGGTGACCTCCCACGGCACGGGCTGGGGTTTGCCCTCGGCGACATCGAGCGAGGTCCGCATCATCGTGAGCGGGGTGCGCAGCTCGTGGGAGGCATTGGCGACGAAGCGTCGCTGCGCCTCGAACGCGGTCTCCAGGCGGGCCAGCAGCCCGTCTATGGTGTCACCGAGGTCGGTGAGTTCATCCTGTGGGCCGGGTAGGTCCAGGCGCTCGTGCAGGTTCTCCTGGGAGATCCGCAGGGTGGTCGCGGTCATCGTGCGCAACGGGCGCAGCACCCGGCCCGCCACCAGCCAGCCGAGCCAGATCGACACAACCGCCATGATCGCCAGTGCGATCCCGGACTCGACGAGCAACTGGTGCAGGTAGCTGTGGTGGACCTGCGAGGCGACCGCCGACGAGGCCCGTGGCGGGGCCGGTTGCCCGTTGAGTGGGCCGCCCTGGGTTTCCGGCATGCCGGTCGGGGTGGTGGTGATCTGGATGGTGGCGGTGACGTGCAGCACCAGAAGATACGTGATCGCCAGCAGCGCGGCGCCGGACAGGACGAACAAGCTGCCGTAGAGCAGCGTCAGGCGCAATCGGACCGTGCGCGGGAGCAGCCTCGCCCACGGCCACCGACGGAGGCGGGCGACCAGCCCGCTGGAACGCGGGACGGCAGCGGCGGCTGACACCGCCCGCCGAGCCGGCTCGGGCGGCTCGGCGGGTGCACCGGACGCCGCGGCAGCCGTCCCCGCCCGCTCGGCCAGGTCACTCACGCTTGGCTGCCACCTCTCGCAGATCCCGCACTGGAACCACCGTGCACTGAAACCACCGTCGCCTGTTGGCGCATGGGAACGGGAACCGGCTTCGGTGCGACCTTCCGCCCTCCCAGGATCCCACCCGCGCGGGTAACAGGGCGGTAACAGCTGACGTTGACCCCGTGTTGCCGCCCCCGTCATATCAACGTCCCAGCAACCGGACGCAGCCGAGAATCGGACCGAGCGCCGATCCCGCACCTGACGAGGACGTGAGCGAGATGAACAACACACCACAGGCCACACCACAGGCCATGCCGCAGACCACACCACAGACCAGAGCCGCGGACCGGTACCCCGCGACGCCCGCAGCGACGCCCGCAGCGACCAGGCGGTCTTCGGCGGCGCGCAGGACGGTCGGCGCCGCGGCGGTTGCCCTGTGCCTGCTCGGCGCCGCCGCGTGCCAGGGCTCGAAGACGTCGCCCGATCCCGGGTCGGCTACCAGCTCGCCGGCTACCAGCTCGCCGGCTACCAGCTCGCCCGACCCGGGTCAGGTTCAGCAGCAGCAACAACAGCAGGCCCCGGGTGATGGATCGCGGCCAGATCTGGGTACCCCGTTCACGCCGTCCGGGCATTCGTCGGCGAGCCTGCCCCCGCTGTCCGGAAACGGGTCATGACCGCGCTCGGCACCCACAGGCCGGCCCACGCACCGGCGACATCCTCGAGCAGGTTCTTCGTGACCTACCTGCTGCGCGGCCTGCGGGGACGGGCCCGGCAGACAGTGATCGTCGCGGTCGGTCTGGCGGTGGGGGTCGCTGCGGTGGTCACGCTGACCGCGGCGTCGACGGGCGTGAGCCGGGCGCAGACCACGGTGCTCCACTCGCTATACGGGGTGGGCACCGACATCTCGGTGACGACGGCGGCCACCAGCGGCTCGGGTTCGAGCGGTTCGGGTTCGAATCAGGGCCTGGTCACGTCCGGAGACGCGGGCAAGGAGTTCTTCCGGCTGCCGCCCGGCCTCGGGCTGCTGGATTCCTCAGCCCTGGCCCCGATCTCGAAGATGTCCGGCGTGGCCGAGGTCGCGGGCGGCCTGAGCGTGGGTGAGACGGTCGTCGGCCCGACGCCGTCCACCGGCGGGCTACCCAGCCTCACCTCGACCAGCATCGACGGGGTCGATGTCGCGCACCTCAAGCTCGGCCCGTACGCCTCCGGCACGCTCACCTCGGGCCGGTCCTTCACCACCGCGGACGCCGACGCCGACCGCGCCGTGATCGACGCGCGTTACGCGGCCGCGCACAACCTTGGGGTGGGCTCGACGATCGTGATCGCCAAGACCCGCTTCACCGTGATCGGCATCATCAGCCAACCAGCCGCCAGCGACCCGGAGGACGTCTTCATCCCGCTCGGCCGCGCCCGGGCACTCGCCTCCTCCGCCCGGCCCGACCTGGCCGGGAAGCTTACCGCGATCTACGTGGCCGCCGCCGGCGCGGCCGACATCCCCACCGTGCACGACAAGATCGCCAAGCTGCTCCCAAGTGCCACCGTCACCAGCTCGTCGGACCTGGCCAGCAGGGTCAGCGGGTCGCTGGCCAGCGCCGCCGACCTCGCGCGCGACCTCGGCCGCTGGCTGGCCGTGGCGATGCTCCTCGCCGCATTCGCGCTGGCCGCCCTGCTGACCACCGCCGCGGTGCGGCGGCGGGTTCGCGAGTTCGGCACGCTCAAGGCACTCGGGTGGCATACCCGGCGCATCATCGCCCAGATCATGGCCGAATCGCTCGTGACCGGCCTGGCCGGAGCCGCGGCCGGAATCGGGCTCGGGTTCGCCGGCGCCGCCGTCATCGACGCGATCGCCCCCACGCTGACCGCGGCCGTCGCCCTGAACCCCGGCTCGACACCACCCCAGGGCGCGCTGATCAAGAATGGCAGCCTTGAGACGATGACGCTGCCCGGCGGGGTGCACACCCTCAGCGTCCACCTGCACGCCACCGTCGGGGCCGCGACGATCCTGCTCGCGGTCGTGCTCGCGATCGTCGGCGCGGTCCTCGCCGGCGCGCTCGGCAGCTGGCGCGTCGCCCGGCTGCGCCCGGCCCACGCCCTCGTCCGCGTCGCCTGACCAGCCCACCAGCCCACCAGCCCACCAGCCCCGGTCACTCGCACCCGCTTACCGCCCTTCCCGAGGTCGAACCGAGCTTTCCCGAGATCGAATCGAGAACCCGATGTACACCCTTACCGGCGTTTCCAAGACCTTCCGCGCCCGTGGCAGCACCGTCACCGCGGTGCGGGACCTGAGCCTGTCCATTGCCGACGGCGAATGGCTCGCCATCCAGGGCCGCACCGGCAGCGGCAAGAGCACCCTGCTGCAGCTGTTGGGCGGCATGGACCGGCCCAGCACCGGCACCGTCAACCTCGACGGTCAGGACCTGGCCACGATGTCCGAGAAACAGCTCACCGAGATCCGTGCCGCCCGGGTCGGCTTCGTGTTCCAGATGTTCAACCTCATCCCCACCCTGTCCGCGATCGAGAACGTCGAAGCCGCCCTCGTTCCGCTGCGCACCCCCGCTGTCCAGCGCCGGGAACGCGCGGCGGCAGCGCTGGCGGCCGTGGGCCTGGCCGATCGAGCCGGGCACCTGCCCTCCGAGCTGTCCGGCGGCCAGCAACAACGCGTGGGGATCGCCCGGGCCCTGGTCAAGGAACCCAGCGTGCTGCTCGCCGACGAGCCCACCGGCAACCTCGACGTCGACACCCGCGACGAGATCCTCACGCTGCTCGAACAGATCTGGACCGCCAACCAGCTCACGCTCGTGCTCGTCACCCACGACAGCGCCGTCGCGGCCCTCGCCGAACGTGTTGCCGTCATGAACGACGGCAAGCTGGACATCACCGGTACGCGGATCGGGTGACCGGCATGTCAAACGCACGCCGCCGGTCGGCGAACGCACGATCGGAGCCCTCATGTTCGTCCTGACCTATCTTCGACGTGAACTGCGGCACCGGTCGCGTCAGGCGATGCTCGTCGCCACGGGGCTCGCCGTCGGCGTCGGGCTCGTCCTCACCACGACGGCTACCGCCGCCGCGGTCGACGACGCGCAGACCGCGGTGCTACACACGCTGAACGGGATCGGCACCGACCTCACCGTCACCGCCACACCATCGGCCGACCGTCGCGCCGGCGCGACCGGCAGCGGCAGCGCGGACGGCGCGAGCAGCACGGGCCTGTCGGTGGCCGGCGGGGCGGTGCTGGATTCGTCGACGGTGCGGGCCATCGCCGGGCTGGCGCACGTCGCCGGCGTCGCGGACTCGTTGGTCCTGAGCGAGATCACCCTCCCGCCGACCGGCTCGGGCGGCATCCCGACCAGCACGAGGATCGACGGGATCGACGTCACGCGCCTGGGCCTCGGGCCAGCCGCGTCCGCCACGCTTCGCTCGGGCCGTTCCCTGTCCCGGGCCGACAGCCGCGGCGACGTCGCGGTCATCGACACCCAGTACGCCGCCACCCACCACCTTGGCGTCGGATCGACGATCACCGTTGCCGGGACCCGGTTCGCCGTCGTCGGGATCGTCTCCCAACCCACGGCCACCGGCGCGGCCAGCATCTACCTCCCGCTCGCTGCCGCCCAGCGGCTGCCCGCCGGTCAGCACTCGGAGCCGCTGGCGGGGAAGGTAAGCACGATCTACGTCTCGGCGAGCACCGCGGCCGACGTCGGCGCGGTCGAAACCGAGCTCGCCGCGCTCCTGCCCTCGGCCACCCTCAGCAGCTCACGCGACCTCGCCGAGGCGGTCAACGGCTCTCTCGCCAGCGCCACCACCCTCATGCACGATCTCGGCACCTGGCTCACCGTGGGCGTGCTGTTGGCCACCGTCGCCGCCGCCAGCCTGTTCACCCTCGCCTCCGTAACCCGGCGGACGCGCGAACTCGGAACCCTGAAAGCGATCGGCTGGACCAGCTGGCGCGTCATCACGCAGATCATGGCCGAGTCCGGCACGGTCGGCCTCGCCGGCGCGGCGCTCGGAGTAGCGGTCGGCTACGCCGGCATCGGTCTTGTCAACGCGGTCGCACCGACCCTGACCGCCACCGTCGGCACCGGCACGGGAACCGGCACCGGCGCGCACAACCTCGCCGTGCACCTGAACGCGCACACCGAGCCAAGCACCCTCGCGGCGGCGGCCCTGATCGCCATCGCCGCGGCCCTGATCGCCGGCACGCTCGCGGCCTGGCGCACGACCCGGCTGCGGCCGGCCCACGCCCTGGCCGAGGTCGAATGAACGCCAAGGCTCCCACGCACCTCCATCACCGGCGGCCGGGGCTCGATGACGGAACGGGTCGGCCGTGTTGATTACCGCGGCACTACGTGACGATGACCTGACCGGGCACTGCGCGGGTCGCTTGCCGAGCAAAGAAGCCCAGAACGGCCGAGTTCACTTCGGTGGGGCGTTCCAGGTAGCCGTAGTGGCCGCAGCCCGGAATTTCTTCGTAGGTGGCTCCCGGGATGGCCTCGGCGACTTCGCGGCACAGCGGTGGACGGACTATCAGGTCGTCCTGGAAGCCGATCACCAGACAGGGGCACTGGATATGCGCGAAGCCCGGCCGGCGGTCGGGGATGAGTTCCAGGCCCAGTTGGCCGCGGGCCGCCGAGAGGGTCACCGCGGAGACCTCGAAGACGTCGAGCCAGTCCCTGATCTGCCGTTCGTCGTTGAGCGTACGCGGCGAGAGGCTCTGCAGCGCATGCATAAAAGCCGCATAACGCGCAGGTACCGTGACACCGCTGTCGTACAGCTCTATTTCGGCTAGGGACATGGCGGTGGCCAGCGCGTCGGACCTGCCGCGGGTCGCCATCAGCACGGCCTGCCCGACCAACCGGGGCCGGGCGACGAGCAGCTCCTGCACGATCATGGCGCCGAGCGAGAAGCCCACAACCCGGCAGCCCTCGATGCCCAGATGCTCGATGAGGGCGGCGGTGTCGGCCACCATGTCGGCCAGCGTGAACCCCTCAGGCCCGGTGTCGGAGGGCGGAATGCCCCGGTTGTCCATCGTGATGACGCGGTAGCCCGCGGCTCGCAGCGCCGGCACCTGGTGGGTCCGCCAGACGCGCCCGGGGGCTCCCGTCCCGGTGACCAGGAGGACCGGCGCTCCCACGCCGTAGTCATCGAAGCTCAGGTTGATCCCGTTGATCCGAGCCACCGGCATCGGCTAGTCCTCCATCGCGATTTCCGCTTCCAGCTCCTCAAGCTGCTGCTGGGCCAGGCTGAGCAGCGGGAAGTCGGACGGGCTGTGCCCGCCGGCCCCCGGGCGGCCCGCCTGAGCGGCCAGCCCGGTCAGCATCGCCACCCACCCGTCGGTCAGCTCCCGCACCGCGTCCGGCTCGAGAAGACCGGCGGGCCACGACAGCGACACGGTGAGCTCGGGCCCGTCGGGCCCGTCTTCGACGATCCCGTCCGCCTCCAGCGCGTGCGCGACGGGCATCCGCTCGGGCATGTCCCCGCCCAGCGCCACCGGCTGCCACTCCTCCTGCCTGGCCGAGGTGGTGAACCGGCCCAGGTAGTTGAACCCGATCTGCGGCACCGGTGGCGCGGCCAGCGCCGGTCCCGTGACCATGTTGAGATAGCGCAGCACGCCGAAGCCCAGGCCATCGCCCGGCACCGCCCGCACCTGCTCCTTCACCCGCTTGATCACCACGCCCGCGGCATCGCCACCCGCCCGTACCTCGGCGAAGTCCACCCGACCCGGGTCCAGCCGGACGGGATGCACGCTGGTGAACCAGCCGACCGTACGCGACAGATCCACGTCATCGGCCAGCGGCTCGCGCCCGTGCCCCTCCACATCCACCAGCACCGGGCCTGGCACCCCGCGCCATTCGGTCACCGCCAGCGACAGACCTGTCAGCAGCACGTCGTCGATCCCGGCGTGGAACACCGCGGGTACGGTTGTCAGCAGCGCCGCCGTCACGTCACGCGGCACCGGGACCGACACCCGCCGTACGCTCGACACCGTGTCGCGAGCGGGGTCCAGGGGACGCCCGCCCAGCGGCGGCTCGGGATCGGCCAGCAACCGCTGCCACCCAGGCAGTTCCGCCACCCGCGCCGGGTCGTCCGCCGAGCCGGCCAGCAGCCCCGCCCACCGGCGGAACGAGGTGCCCACCGGCTCCAGCGAAGCCCCCGTACAGGCCGCCGCCAGGTCCGGCAGCAGCACCCGCCACGACACCCCGTCGACCACCAGGTGGTGCGCCACCAGCAGCACCCGGCCGGGGGCATCCGGCCCCCGATCCAGCCACACCACCTGCAGCATCACCCCGGCCTCCGGATCGAGTCGCCGCGCCGCCGACCGGCCCACCGCGGCCACCAGCGAGGTCAGCTCGGGCCCGGTCAGACCGGCGGCGTCCACCCGGTGCACCGACGAGGAGGCGTCCAGACCAGGCGGCGGAATGTCCAGCCGCCACGAGGCGACGTCCGGACCGGGGCACACCAGCCGCGCCCGCAGCGCGTCGTGCCGGTCCACCAGAGCCTGGACCGCCGTGACCAATCGGCCCTCGCCCAGCCCAGCTGGCACGATCGTCAGCACCGACTGGGAGAACCGGCGCAGCCCGGTCCGCTCGGCCACCCAACGCATCACCGGGATCAACGGGACCTCACCGACGGCCAGGTCGTCGACCGCCGGTCCGGCTGGCCTGCTCTCCGCCACCAGCGCGAGGCGGGCGGGCGTCTTGTCCTCGAACACCTGCCTGGGCGTGATCACCATGCCCGCCCGGCGGGCCCGGGCCACCAGCTGCATCGACATGATCGAGTCGCCGCCGAGGTCGAAGAAGCTGTCGTCGGCCCCGACGTACTCCAGGTGCAGCAGCTCGGCGAACAGCGCGCACAGCGCTTCCTCGACGGGCGTCCGGGGCTCCCGGCCACCGGCCAGGCCCGCGAAGTCGGGAGCCGGCAGCGCGTCCCGGTCCAGCTTGCCGTTGACCGTCAACGGCAACGCGTCCAGCACCACCACCGCGGAAGGAACCATGTAGTCCGGCAACAGCCCGGCCGCGAAGTCCCGGAGGTCCGAGCCGTCCCCGGCGGTCCCGGCGGTCCCGGCAAC
>NZ_CDWWXA010000069.1:15477-16230 GCF_977971845.1 Frankia sp. CeCAU1
GGGCCAGGTCGCCGGTACGGTACATGCGCTCCCCCGACCCCCCGAACGGGCAGGCCACGAACCGCTCCCCGGTCAACGCGGGACGGTTGAGATAGCCACGGGCCAGCCCGGCACCCGCCACATAAAGCTCACCGACCACCCCGGGAGGCACCGGCCGCAGGAACTCGTCCAACACATACGTCCGGACACCCGGCAACGGGCCACCCACCACACTGCCCGTCCCCGCCACCACCCGCTCCCGGTCCAACGCGATGTGCGTGACATGGACCGTCGTCTCGGTGATGCCGTACATGTTGACCAGCACCGGGGCGTCGCCGGGATACCGGTCATACCACTGCCGCAACCGGGCAGGTTCCAGCGCCTCACCACCGAACACCACATACCGCAACGAGGAACCGACCCCGGCAGCAGCCAACTCACCGATCACCTGGTAGAACGCCGACGGCGTCTGGCTCAGCACCGTCACACCCGTCCGGCTCAGCAACTCGACGAACTCCCGCGGCGACCGGCTCACCGAGTGCGCCACCACCACAACCCGGCCACCGAGCAGCAACGCACCGAACATCTCCCACACCGAAAAATCGAAGGCATAGGAGTGGAACAAACTCCACACATCATCGGCGCCCAGCCCGTACACCCGACCCGCCGTCCCGATGAGGGCAGCCACATTACGCTGCGGAATCAGCACACCCTTCGGCGTACCCGTCGACCCCGACGTATAGATCACATACGCCGGATGCCCCGGCCGCAACG
>NZ_CDWWXA010000069.1:16625-25602 GCF_977971845.1 Frankia sp. CeCAU1
CCCGTTCCGGCCCCACCCCCAAACCCACCAACAGACGAGCCAGCCGGTTCACCGCGGCATCCAACTCCGCATAGGTCAACCGCACATCCTCACAGACCACCGCCACCGCATCAGGCCGCGCGACCACCTGCGCCTGAAACATCTCCGGTAGTGTCAGGTCCGCAGTACCAGGCATCGACGTCCCCGCCTCATCCGTCCGGTATCGAGTGGTGCGGCGAGACCTGCCGTCAGTCGGCGGTCTCGTACTCCGCCATCTCCGCGATGAGGCTCTTGGGCCGCATGTCCGTCCAGTTCTCCTCGATGAAGTCCAGGCACGCCTTTCTGGAGTCCTCACCGTGGACGATGGACCAGCCTCCTGGAACCTCGGCGAAGACCGGCCAGAGCGAATACTGGCCTTCGTCGTTGACGAGCACGAAATAGCTGGCGGACTCGTCCTCGAAGGGATTGGTCATGACCATTACCTCTCTCCGTCGGCGACCATTTGGGGATAACGACTCATCCCACTGCAAGGTAACCGACCCGTGACGGGCAGAGCAAGGCGGTACCCGGCCAGATGTCCGATTCAGCAGTTGGACATCCGGCCCTGAAAATGTCCGCTCAGATTCGATGACCGAACGACACGCCTCGTCATCGTGCACGCCCGGTTCATAGGCTTCACCCGGCCAGCCGACCCATGGCCCCCGGTAACCGGATCGGTGCGGTAACCGGATCGGTGCGGTAACCGGATCACCCCGGTAACCGGATCGGTGCGGTAACCGGATCAGTGCGGCGGGTTGGCCTGCGACTCCACGAAGCCGACCAGCCGCGCGATGCCCTCCTCAATGTCGAAGCGGGTCAGGTAGCTGGTGGACAGCCGGATGCTGTGGTCGCCGCCGCCCTTCGGATAGAAGTAGGACATCGGCGTCCAGATAACCCCGAAGTCCTGCGCCGAACGGGTCAGCGCGGCATTGTCGGCACGGAACGGCACCCGCATGGTCAGGAAGAATCCGCCGCCGGGTGAGTTCCAGCTCACCCCGAGCTCGGCCCGCCGCTCGGCCGGCAGGTGCTTGTCCAGGCACTGCAGCATGGCGCGCATGGTGTCGCCGTAGTAGGCCGAGGTCTCGCCGTTCAGCTCGGAGATCCGGCCGTCGGCGGCGAGCAGTGCCCCGGCGATGGCGGCCTGGCTGAGCGGCGAGGTGTTCACCGTGACCATGCTCTTGATCTTGGCGAGGTCGTCGGCCAGCAGCCCGGTCCCTCCGGAGGCGTCCCGCACCACCTGGTCGGCGACCGCGAATCCGACGCGGGCCCCCGGGAAGACCGTCTTGGAGTAGGAGCCGAGGTGGATCACCCGGCGCGCCGGATCGAGCGACTTCAGCGTCGGCACCTGCGGGCCCGGGCTGACCAGCCGGTACGGGCTGTCCTCAAGGATCAGCAGGTCAAGGCGTACGGCCAGGTCGAGCAGCGCCCGCCGGGCCGGCAGCGGCATGGTCACCCCGGAGGGGTTGGAGTGGTCGGGGACCACGTAGACGGCCCTGACCCGGCGCCCGCGCGCCCGCTCGGCCGCGACCGCGGCCGCCAGATCGGCGCAGTGCAGCCCGTCCGCCCGTTCCTCGACCGGGGTCACCTCGATGTCCAACAGCCGGGCCGCGCCGGTGATCCCCACGTAGCACGGGCTGGAGACGACCAGCACGTCGCCCGGGTCCCGCATGAGCACCCGCAGCGCCAGGAACATCGCCTCCTGGCAGCCGACCGTGACCACGATGGACTCCGGCGGCACGTCGATGCCCTCGTCCACCCGGAGTGATTCGGCGATCAGCTTCCGGATCTGTCCGGCGGACGGGCCGTACTGGAACAGGGTGTCGCGGATCTGAGCCGGCGAGTCGCCCCGCTCGGCCAGGTGATCGAGATAACGCCGCACCTGCGTGAAGATCTGCTCGATGTCGAAGAAGCCGTCATAGGGCCGTCCAGGAGCGAACGAGATCGCCGTGGGGAAACGCACGGTGACCTCGTTGAGAAAGTTCATCGTGTCCATGACGGGATCGGCGACGCTGGAGTGCAGGTCTTCCTTGCGCAGGTCTTCCTTGCGCGGGTAATGGGTTGTCTCCATCAGCTGTCCTCCGCTTTCTGTGGATCGGGGATGCGACCGTGCCCGACCCGGCCGCGGACCAGCAGATCGGTGACGGCGGTGTTCCCCTCGGACCGCAGCGCCGAGGCCGTACGCGCCAGATCCCGCGCCACCTCGTCGAGCACGTCGGCGATCGGATGGGCGTTGGCCGACATGATGCCGAGCCACAGCCGCGGGTCGCCCGCCGCGATCCGGGTGACGTCGCGCGCACCCTGCCCGGTCAGCCTCATGATTGTCTCCGGGGTGTCCACGAAGCGGGCCGCCATCGCCGAGGCCACCACGTGCGGGGCGTGCGAGATCACCGCCATCGCCCGGTCGTGCTCGGCGGGATCCATCAGGACCGGCAGCGCGCCGCAGGCCCGCACCAGCGCGGTCACCGTGGCGACGGCGGCCGTGCCGGACTCGCCGGTGGGGCACAGTACCCAGGACCGGCCGCGGAACAGGCCGGCCCGGGCGGCCAGCGGCCCTGACCATTCCCTGCCGCCCAGGGGGTGGCCTCCGACGAAGGCCGTGAGGTCGCAGCCCAGCTTGGCGGCCTCGGCGATCGGTGCCTGCTTGACGCTGGCCACGTCGGTGTACACGTGGGCCACCTGGTGCTTCTGCGCGTCCCGCAGGGCGGCAGGCACGGCGGCGGGCGGTACGGCCAGCACCGCGAGGTCGGCGGGAGCGCCCCGGTAGGCGGCGGGTCCGCCGGGCAGCGCCACCCCGGCGCCGAGGCCCGCGGCGAGCCGCGCCGCCGCCGGATCGCGGTCGGTCAGCAGCACGTCGGCGCCGTGGTCGCGTACGGCCAGGGCGATCGAGGTGCCGATTAATCCGGCGCCGATGACGATGAGGCGCCGGGGCACGAGATCAGCTCCCACCTGCTCACTCCCCCAAGGCCGAGGTCAGGCGCTCTCGACGGCCCGTTGGCGTTCGACGGCCTCGTACAGGGCCTTGATGTTGTTGCTGCCGAACGTGTGGGCGCCGCGGCGGTCGATCAGCTCGTGGAAAAAGGTCCGCCTGGGGTGCCGGGACGCGGTGAAGATCTGCAGCATGACGCCGCCGTGGTCGCGATCGGCCAGGATATTGAGCTCACGCAGCGTCTCCACCGGGACGCCGACCGGGCCGAGCCGCGCCGGCAGCGCCTCGTAGTAGCTCGCCGGGGTGGTGAGGAACCGCACCCCGCGCTTCGCGCTGTCCCGGACCGCCGCCGTGATGTCGTCGGTGCGGAACGCGATGTGCTGGATTCCCGCCCCGCCATGCGAGCGGACGAACTCGTCGATCTGGCCGGGGGCGCGGGTGGTGTCCGGTTCTATGATGGTGAAGGTGACCTTGCCGGACGGGCTGCGCACCACCTGGGAGTCCATGGCCTGAGAGCCGACCACGATGCGCTCCTCGAAGGTCCGGGTGAAGCCGAACACGTCCCGATAGGCGCGTACGGTCGGGTGCAGTTCGCCGGCGGGCAGGCAGACCGCGACGTGGTCGATGGCCCTGAGCAGGCCTTCGTTGGAGCGGTCTGGGACGGTCTCCTCGATGAGGCCGGGCGAGAAGGGCCCCTCGACCGCCTCCCGGGAGGTGAAGCGGTGCTCCACGTCGCCGAACCCGGCCACCGACGCGAAGGTCACGCGGCAGCCCGGCGTTCCCAGGGTCTCGGGCGGCGTGACCGGCACCGCTCCACGATTCACCGCCTCGGCGAACGCGGCCTGCGCCTGGTCGACGGCGAAGCCGATGACCGCCACTCCGTCGCCGTGCCGACGGACGAACTCGGCGGCGCGGTGGTCGGAGCTGGTCGCGGCGGTGACGACGACAGTGATGTCGCACTGCCGCAGCAGCACCGACTCGCAGCCCTTGAGCCCGGTGCGCGGCCCGCCTCGGCCGGTGACGGTGAAACCGAAGGAATCGCACAGTTCGGCCGCAGCCTGCGCGGCGTCCTCGACGAACAGCTCAATGTGGTCGATCGAATGAATGTCCATTCTTGCCCCTCCGTTCGTTGCGCCTCGACGCGCTTTCCACCCCAGCCCGCTGGTTAACCGGAATGACGCCCACCCCCGATTACGGATTCTTTCCCCTGGACGACGCACCAGCGGTGGGCGGCGGACGGCGCGGGCTCAGCGGCCAGCCCATTCTGGGTCGCGTTTCTCGACGAACGCTCGGACCCCTTCCGCGGAGTCCAGGCTGTGCCGGCGCCGCTCTTCCCAGTGGTATCGGGCGGAGAATGCCTCCGGCAGCGGCATGTCGAGAGATCTGAGCACCACTTCCTTGATGGCGCGAACCGAGAGGGGGGCGCTTCTGATGATGTCGTCGGTCCACTCGGCGACGCAGCCGTCCAGCTCCGGGTAGGAAACCACGTCGTTGACCAGGCCGAACCGCAGTGCCGTCGCGGCGGTCATCCGGCGACCGGTGAGCAGATACCCCATCGCGGTCTTCAGCGGAAGCTGCCGGGCCAGCCGGAACGCGCCGCCGGCCCCGGGGATCAGGCCGAGCCGCGCCTCCGGCAGCCCGAAGACCGCGTGCTCGGCGGCAACGATGAGGTCGCAGGCCAGGGCCAGCTCGAACCCGCCACCCAGCGCGTACCCGTTGACCCGCGCGATCACCGGCTTGGACAGGGTGAAGCGCTCGGTAAGCCGGGGCCAGCCGGGCTGACCCCGGCTACCGAGGGAGGTGGCGGGCGTGCCTCGCTCGGTGAGCTCTGCCCGCTCCTTGAGGTCCTGGCCGACCGAGAAGGCCCGGTCGCCCGCGCCGGTCAGCACCGCCACCCACACCTCATCGTCGGCCTCCACGTCGTTCCAGATCGCGGCGAGCTCCTGGTGGGTCCGCTGGTCCAGCGCGTTGAACACCTCAGGCCGGTCGATCATGATGCTGGCCACGTGGCCCTTCTTCGCGTAGCGCACCCGCGGCTCGTTCATGCGAGGCTCCCGGCGAATCGGCCGACCTTGTCGATGACATCCTGATCATGAAGCCGTAGCGCCTGCTGCAGCACGAACTCGGCCACGAAGCGGCGGAACTCCGCCACAGGTTCCTCGGCGAGGTTCAGCATCCGCCGGTTGGCGACCACCGCCGGCCCGTCGAGCCGGGCCACGCTCCGGTCGACAGCGGCGTCCAGCTCGTGCGGCTCGACGACCTCGTCGAGCACGCACCGGGCCGCGGGCTCGGTCGCCCAGATGCGGCGGCCGCCCAGGATGACCTGGCGGGCCAGCCGTGGCCCGGCGCACCGGCTGAGCCGCAGCGCCGAGACCCCGGGAATGATGCCCTCCCGCGTGGCCGGAAGGCTGAAGTAGGAGTCGGCCGCGGCCAGGACATGATCGAAGACCAGCAGGAGCTGGGCCCCGCCGCCGATGGCGAAGGTGTCCACGGCGGCCACCCACGGCTTCTCGATCACGCCACCGCGCCAGGTCGCATCCTCTCCGGCGATCAGACCTCTGACGATCTTTCTGATGTAGCCGAGCTCGCGACGCAGCAGGAACCCGACCAGCGAGATCTCACCGGCGTGCAGGCGCTTGAGGTTGATGCCCACGCTGAACACCCGCCGGCCCCGGTAGCGCGGATGGCTCATCTCCCCGCCGCGCAGCAGCCCCACCCGGACGGCCGGGTCGAGCAGGGCCAGGTCGACGACGGTCTCCATGTCCTCGACCTGCTGCTCGTCCTCGGCGTTCAGGCAGTCGTCGCGGCACATGGTGAGGTGGGCCACCCCGTCGCGCCGGTCCAGGCGTACCGTCTCCAGCCGCAGCGAACCGGTGCGGCGGAACTCGGGCAGCAGCGCCAGCGCGCGCGGGGTCGGGTGCAGCATCGAGTCGAGCAGGTGCGGACCGGACAGCGGCGAGCGCAGCACCGCCCGCAGGAAGATGCCCTGGTCGATCTCGCGCCCTTCCTTGTTTCTTTGCGGCCGCTCGCGTTCCACGGCGAGTTGCCCGGCGGTGGGCACCAGGCCGGGGACCGCGGTCGCGGCCGCCTCGACCAGCTCACCGAGCCGCAGCCTGCTGGTGCGGCCGGCCGTGAGCCGGTCGTACACCTGGTCGGCATGCGCGTCCATGAACCGGACCCGCAGCAGGCGGATCCCGTCCACCACGGCGGCGGCCTCGGCCCGCTGCTCGGATGAGCGCGCCACGGGCTCGGGCAACGCGCCGAGCCGTTCCTCGGCGCGCTCGGCCGCCTCGGCCAGAGCCTTCTCCGCCCGCTGCGGGGCGGCGACCCCGGCCGTCATGATGCCGCCCCGCGGCGCAGCGCACGGTCGTAGGCGGCCAGGTGGGCACCGAGCGCTTCCTCGAAGCTCGTGGTGTTCGCATCGAACATCAGCTGCCGTCTGATCGCCAGCTCCCGCCCGGGGAAGGCTTCCACCGGCACGCCCTCCGGATCGTCGGACAGTTCGTCGAGCAGCCCGAGCCGCAGCGCCTCGACGGCGTCGATCGGCGCGCCGAACATCACCGCCCGGCGAGCCGCGGCGGTCCCTACCTGCTGGACGAGCCGGTAGAGGGCCATCCCGGGCCAGGTGGCCCCGCCGTCGGTCATGACGAGCAGCCGAGTGCCGGGGGTGGCCAGGCGCACGTCGGTGGCCAGGAGTACGTCGAGTGCCGTCCCGCCACAGTCCCCCGAGGCGATGGCGACCGTCGTCGCGGACTGCCGCTCCAGCCGGCGCAGCGCCCGCTCCCACTTGGTCACGAGACCGACGGTCAGGTTCTCGGGCACCCCGCCGCGCGGGGCTCCCGACACGTGGGCGACCAGGGCTGCGGTCCCGCCGGAGTCCTCCACCCGGTCGCAGACCTCGGCGACCCGGCGGACCGACTCGGCCGACAACGGCTGGGTGCCGTCGATCCTCAGCACGATCTCCTTCGCCCTCACCACTGGACCAACGCCATCTCGATGGTGGAGCCGGGCCCCATCGCCATCAGCACCCCGTGGTCACCGGGACGGGTAACGCCCTCCTGGCACAGCCGCTCATAGGAGAACAGGAAGGAGCCGCTGGACACGTTCCCGTAGTCACGCAGGACTCCGGTGGTGTGCCGGACGTCGTGGCGGGTGAGCCCGAGATTGACCACGACCGCGTCGATGACTTTCTTCCCGCCCGAGTGCACCAGCCAGTAGGCGATGTCGCTGCGCCGCAGGCCGGTGCCCGCCAGCAGTCGGTCGGCGACCAGCTCGGCGTGCGCGCCCACCACGTAGGGGATCTGCGGGTCGAGGAAGAAGCTGAACCGTCCCTGGTCGCGGTCCCAGTCGTAGCGCATGGCGTCGATCGCGTCGGTGATGACGCAGCTCGCGAACTTCAGAACGCGCGCCCCCGGACCCGGCGTGCCGGCGACCATGGCCACCGCGGCGGCACCGTCGCCGAACAAGCTGTTGACCACGGCCGTGCGCATCGTGGAGTCCAGCGTGTACGCCGCCGAGCACGCCTCGACGCACAGCACGACAGAGAGCTCTCCCGGGTGTGCCGCCGACCAGCCGGCCACCACGTTGAGCGCGTTCAGGCCCGCGTTGCAGCCCATGCCGACGATGTCGCTGCGGCTGCAGTGCCGGTCGATGCCCAGCTCGCGGATGATCAGTGCGCTGAGCCCCGGGACGAGGAATCCGGTCGAGGTCACGCAGCACAGGTGGCCCAAGTCGGCCAGCTCGGCGCCGGCGTCCTTCAGACAGGCGGTGAGGGCCTCGATCCCCATGCCGACGGCGAGCCGCTTGTGCTTGTCCAGCAGGTCGCCCTGCGGCTCGCAGACCCGGCGGCCGGCGGCGTCGGCCGGGGGCAAGGTGAGGTGGCGCCGATCGATCGCGCTGTTGAGGAAGACCGAGCGGACCCTGGGATCCGTCACGCCCAGGATGTCGAGCAGCTCCCGCTGGGTGTACGACGTGGCGGTCACCGCGGTCCCGACACCCGCGATCCTGGCGATCGGCCGGACGTGCGGGAGCGCTGCGGCCGGGGGCTCCGGCCGGTCGAGGCTGATGGTCATCGGAAGGTCCATCCCCACATGCGCGGCTTGCTACGGAGGAGCGGTCGAATGCTTGTCGTCGGCACCTTTCTCACCTCTCGTGTCGTGCCAGCTTCTCGGTGATCACCCGTGCGATCTCCGCGAGATGTTCTGCCTGCATGAGCTCCTGGTGGGCTCCTGAGATTTCGTGACCGTCGATCCGCCCGTCGACGTAGGGCCGCCACAGGGTGGGCGCCTCGGCTGCGGGCTGGGAGGGCAACCGGTCAAGCAGCGCGACGAACAGCAGCAGGTCGCCGTGCAGGACGTCCGGAGTGAACTCCGCGCCCAGTCTCATGGTGTTGTCGAGCACCGAGCGGATCCTGCGCAGCCGCTCGCCGTCGACGTCCCCGCCGTCGACGTCCCCACGGCCGACGTCCCCACGGCCGACGAGCTGCTCGATCATCCGGTCCAGCCGCTGGTCCATCTTCCCGCGGACCTTCGGCATGACCTCCCGGCCGTCATCCGACCGGCTCCGTACGGCGGTGGAGGCGGGATAGCCGTCGAGAATCGCCAGAAGGCCGACCTGCTCGCCCCGTGCCTGGATGTGGGTGGCGAGGGCATGGGCGACCACCCCGCCCAGCGACCAGCCGAGCAGGTGGTAGGGGCCGGTGGGCTGGACGGACCGGATCCGTTCGAAGTAGTCGGCCGCCATGTCCGCCACGGTCCGCGGCAACGGCTCGGTCCGGGCCAGGCCTCGTGCCTGGAGGCCGTAGATGGGCAGGTCAGCGGGTAGGTGGTCGGCCAGGCCCGTGTAGCGCCAACTGATGCCCTCCACCGGGTGGACGCAGAACAGCGCGGGCCGGGTCCCCTCGGTGCGGATCGGCAGCAGGACGTCGAAGTCGTCGCCCTCGCCGCGGGTCTCCAGGGATGCCGCGACACCGGCCGGGGTGGGTCCGGCGAACAGCGTGCGGACGTTCAGCTCGGTGCCCAACACCTCCCGGAT
>NZ_CDWWXA010000070.1:0-9323 GCF_977971845.1 Frankia sp. CeCAU1
GTTCGTAGTCGGCGCGGAGCTGGGCGATCTGTGCGTGGGAGGGCAGCCACACCCGGGCGGGTCGGGGTCGGATCTGGGCTCCCTGACGGACGAGGCATTTCCCTGGCCGGTCGAGGGACTCCACAGGCAGGTCGACGGCGCCAGGGAGAGCGCGGTGGAGGTCCTGCGGGTTGGCCTGCTCGCCGAGGACGATCCGTGTCTTCAGGTTCGTGGAGAGCTGGCCTGAGCGGAGGCTGTCCGCGGTCGGCCGTTTCACCATGATGACCAGGCGGACACCTTCCGAGCGGGACACGTTCGACAGCTCGACGAGCAGGGCGAGGCATTCGGGGTCGTCGAGGACCCGTTCGGCTTCGTCGACGATCAGGGTGATGTGCGGGTCGTCGGGGGTGGTGATGTGCTTGTCGAGGCCGGAGGCGGCTCCTGTGGCGGCGCGGCGGTCGACAGTGTCGAGGGTGTCGCGTAGCAGCGCGCGGGCGGCTTGGATGCCGATGTCGTAGCCGTCGGCGTTCGTCGCGACCGCGGCGAGGCAGCGGCCGAACTGGCGGGACAGCCGGCCGCCCTTGAAGTCGACGACGCGGGCTTCGCAGTCCCGGCGGACGATCGCCTCCCCGAGGAGGATCTTCGCGAGGGTGCCTTTCCCCCCCTCAGTACCGGCCACGACCAGCACATGCTTCCCCTCGGTCAGTTCGACCGGCGGGCCGTCTTCGTAGGGGCCGATCGGCCACGGGTCGGCGGCGAGAGCATCCGGGTTCGGACCGGGCCACGGGATGCCGTCGTCGTGGCCCTGGGCGTCGACGTGCGTGGAGACGAGCGGGTCGGCGGTGACGACGTGCAGCAGCGCGCGGGACGCATCTTCCGGGACGGCTTCGGCGCGCAGGCTGCCGCGGCGCAGGCCGAGCTTCGCCTCCAGCGCGGGCAGTGCGGCGGTCAGCTGGTCGAGGGTGTGGCCGTTGAGGTCGACCCGGTGGGACCACTGGCCGTCCACCTCCCCGGGCTCGGTGGTGAGCAGCGCGACGCCGGCCAGGCGGCACTGTGCGACCGCGTACGGCCACGCACGGGCGAACCGTCCGGCTGCGCGGGACATGCGTGCCCGGTGGGAGCGCCACCACGCAGGCCAGGCCGCGAGCGTGCCGAAGAGAAGCACCACGGCCTGCTCCGCGCGTGGAGTGCCGAGGAGGACCCACAGGGCCCACGCGGCGGATGCGTGGCCCGCGGCGACGATCGTGCGGCGCGTGCCCGTGGTGCGTGAGCCGTGCGCGGCGTAGCCGCCGGCCGTCATCCACAGGCCGAGCACCACGCACACCGCGGCTGCGGGCGGGAGGGTGTCACGCAGCAGCAGCGTCAGCAGCGCCACCGTGAGCGCGCACCACGCGGGGGCGAGTGCGTGGCGCGTGCGGAACAGGAAGCGGCGTGCGCGGCGCAGCGTGCCATCCCCGCGCGTGCGTGGCTCCTGCGGGGGCGGGACATGCGTGGGCTCCGCCTGCGTGGTCCACGCGGGAGGCGTGTCCGGGCGGGAGGTGCGCGCGACGGGACGCGGGCGGGTCAGCCATCCGCCGTCCACGCGTGGCACTCGGGGTGCGGGGCGTGTGCGTGGGATCGGCGAGTCCGCGCGTGCGTGGCCGCGTGCGCCAGGGCCGAACCAGGGGGCGCCGCTCATCGCCGGCCACCCGCAGCCTGGGGCAGGGCGAAGGCCGGGTCGACCGGAAGCCCTGTCTCGGCGGCGTCACGGTGGGGGCCGTACAGGGTTTCCTCCGCCTTCGCGGCCTGTGCGATCAGGGTAGGTGCGGCGATGATGCCGTCGAGCGCATCCCACATCGGGTTCATGACCTTTGCGTCGAGCCGTGCTTCTGCGTCGAGTGTTTCGAGCCACGCGTCGAAGCCGTCACGCACGCACGCGATGGCGGCTTGCCAGCCACGCAGCTGCGCGTTGAGGCCTGGGAGCCCTTCGTCCGGGAGGGGCATCGCGCCGGCCGCCGATGCGGCCTGGGCGAGGCGGGCGAGTTCCACATACCCGCCGAACTGCGTGGCGTTCACGGTGCGTGCCGCGGGCTGCGTGGCCGCGCGTGGGGATGGTGCGTGCGTGGCCGGGGTGCGTGTGCGTGCCGGGTGGCGCAGGTCCACGCGTGGGCCTCCTGTGCGTGCGGGGGTGGTGCGTGGGGCCGGCCAGAGTGCGCTGCGGAGCAGGCCGGCGGCGGTGGTGCGTGCCTGCCAGCGGCGGCCCGCGGGGGTGGCTGTGCGCCACGCGCGTGCACCGTCACGCAGCCGCGCGCTCCCCGCACGCGTGGCGGCACGTCCACCCTGAACGCGGATGCGCCCCGCCGGGCGGGAAGCCTGGCGGGGCGCATCCGGGTCGGGCAGCAATCCCACGAGGAGCAGGAAACCGAGCCCGACGACGATGACGGCGGTCATCCCACGCGCTCGCGTGGCGGGTCGGTGATGAGCTCACCGTCCGGGCTGACAGACCACACCCCGCTGTCGAGGTAGCTGTCGAGCTTGGGAATCCAGCCGGTGCGGATCGTGGCCTCGTTGACGCCGAACTGGCGCTCCAACGCACGCGAGGACACCCGCGCGCCGCGGTGGCGTAGCCGGACGATCTCCGTGCACACCGGTACGAACTCGGCGGAGCGGCGAGCAGCCGCGTCGGCGAGAGTGGCCACGCGCGCAGGGTCGCGTGGGATCGGCGCGGTGTGCGCGTCGTCCACGCGGGCGGGCTCCGGCTCGGCGACGTGCGTCGGGGTGTGCGCGGGTCGCGTGTCGTGCTCGGGTTCGGGCGGGCCTGCGTGCGCAGGCTGCGCGGCGGGGGCGGACGCGCGCACGGGCACGCCGACCGACGGGGGCTGCGCAGCCGCGGGGGCGGACGGACGGCGGTGCAGCAGCATCGCGTCGGCCACCGCGTACACCGTCGTCACGTCCACGATCAGCGGGCCGAAGACGGCGAGGAAGCCGTTGTGCCCGAGTGCGACCGCGAACGCATGCAGACCGGCGAACGAGATCGCGAACGCCATGGCGAACACGGCGACCACCAGGCCGACGACGATGTGCCGCTGCCAGCCGGGCGGGGTGCGGCGGAGTACGCGGAGAAGGCCGTGGAGGGCCACCGCGGCGAGGATCGGGGGGACGATGGAGCCCCACGCGGCGGTCTTGTCGGAGACGGCGTCCGTGTGGGCGTCAACGGCGTGCACAGCGTTGCCCGCCATCGACAGGGCGAGGGTGAGGCCCACGACGGCCCACGGATACGCCTGGTCGCGCTTCCGGACAGGGCCCGGGGCGGCCATCAGAACGACCCCCGGAGCGTCACCAGGAGCTCAAACGCGGGCCGGGTGAACGGGAACGCCAGCAGGATGTACCAGCTTCCCGCGGCGACCGCGTAGGAGACGAGCGCGGAGCGGAGGTTCCCGAGCCAGCCGTACAGGAACAGGCCAGAGAAGCCGAGGAGTACGAGGCCGGCGATGGTGGAGCCGTCCATCAGGCACCCACCGGGCGAGAAACGGCAGCTCGCGGCACGCCCAACCGGGCGTAGGGCTGCGTGGGCACGGCAGAATCGCACATGGCGCGAGGTCCCTCCCTGCAGGGCTCGTGCAAGTCGCCCGGCCCGGTGTTAGCCGCACCGTGCCGGGCGGCGCCATTCCAGGCGCCGGGAGCATGGTAACCCGACCCTGATCCAGGTCGGTACTTTCTACGATTCGGTGGCCCCGTCGACAGGTCCGGCGGGGCCACCGCGGGTTTCAGCCAGCCGGGACCGGATCGGCGGGCGGCTTCGGAATGGCGATCGGCATGGTGTGCGTGAGGGTCTCGTGGAAGCCGTCGGGGAGATCGTTTTCGGTGGTGGGGCGGCGCATGCTGCCCGCGATCGCGTAGGCGGACAGCAGTGTGACGGCCACCAGGCCGACAGCCGTCAGTACGACAACCGTGGGAAGTGCCGCCTCGACGATGCTGCGGGCCAGTTCGATGTTCGGGTTGTTCACGCTCCGCTGCCGTTCTGGGCCTTCTCGTACGCCTCGACGACGTCGGTGGCGATCCGGCCCCGGGCGCTGATCGTGTAGCCGTTGGCGCGGGCCCACTCGCGGATGCCGGGGTGCTCGGAATCCCCCCGGGACTTGGCGGAGCGGCCGGGCTTCCGGGGCCGGGTGGTGGCGGTGCGGCGGCCGGCGGTGACGAACGGGGCCAGCGCCTCGCGCAGCTTGTCGGCGTTTCCCTGCGCCAGGTCGATCTCGTACTGGGCGCCGTCCAACCCGAACCGGACGGTTTCGTCGGCCTCCTCGCCTGTGAGGTCGTCGAGCAGGGTGACGAGGGTCTTCTGTGCCATGCGGGTTCCCTTCCGTGGCCCGGCGGGCGCCGGGGTGGCCGTCACATTACATGCGATTCACAGAAAGTACCCTGACGGCCCGTTTTCCCCTCCCCCGGCCGGGTGGGGTGTGACGGTGGGTGATGTCCGGCGGTGTCCGGTCGGATGTCCGGATCTGCTGGTGGCTCGCGTGCGCCTGCGCGGTAGGCGGTCGGACGTCCGGATGTCCGGGGCTGGACATGGTCACCGTGCGTGGCTGTCGGTAGGGGTATCGGGCGGGGGCGGCTTGCCCCGGCAGGGGGGCGTGTGTATTGTTCGTAAAAAGTACTTTCTACGAATTGGCGGGCGGAGTGCCCGACCTGCACAGGGGGATCGCGCAATGGACTTCCAGCCGACGGCCGAGCAGCAGATTGCGATCGACACGTTCCGCCAGGGCGGGCATCTGGCAATCCAGGCCGGGGCCGGAACGGGCAAGTCGACCACCTTGGGGGCCATCGCCCGCAGCTTCCGGTACAGTCGGGTCGCCTACACCGCGTTCAACCGGGAGATCGTCCTTTCCATGGAGCGATCCATGTCCGGGCCCGAGCACAAGCACGTCCGGTGCCGGACCATGCACGGCTTTGCGTACGACGCGGTCGGCCACCTTTACAGGCATCGGCAGGGTGGGCGGATGGCGCCGAAGACCATGGCGAAGGCCCTCGGGCTGAACGACCCGATCTGGGTGCCGCAGATCGGGGGCGGGTCGCGGGCCCTCTCTGCAGGCTGGCAAGCCTCGTTCGTCGTCGCCGCGGTGCGAAGGTTCTGTCAGACCGACGACGCCGAGCCTGGCCCGCAGCACTTCCGGTACATCGAGGGCATCGACATGCCCGACCCGACCACCGGGAAGAGGACCTACCGGGCAAACGACACGGTCCGCCGGGCGCTGCTGCCGGCCCTGCAGAAGGCTTGGGCGGACGCGGTAAGCCTGACCGGGGTTCTCCCCTACAATGCCGGCTATTTCTTGAAGATGTACCAGCTCGGCATGCACCCGAATGATCTCAGTAAGCGGGGCCTGTACCGGATGGGTGCCGAAATCCTCATGATCGACGAGGCGCAGGACATGGCGCCAGTCATGCTCGGGATCATTAAGAACCAGGCGCGGGCGGGCACCCGGGTGGTGCTGGTCGGCGACTCCGCTCAGGCGATCAACGGATTTACCGGGGCTGTTGACGCCTTCAAGAACTTCGAGGTGGACCACACCTGCTACCTGACGCAGAGTTTCCGGTTCGGCCAGGACATCGCGGACTTCGCGAACAAGATTTTGGCTCAGCTCGACACTCCGCTTCGGCTCAAGGGCAAGCCAGGCGGGGCCGATGACACTGGGTACGTCGGCACCTGCTCGCGGCCGGACGCGATCCTGTGCCGCACGAACGCGAAGGCCGTGTCAACGGCGCTGTCGTTGATGGCCGGCGGGCGGACGGTTCGCCTGGCCGGGAAGACCGGCGAGGTTGTGATCCAGTTCGCGAAGGCTGCGATCGACCTTCGCGACAACGGCTGGACCGCCTTCCCCGATTTGCAGTGCTTCTCGACCTGGGGGCAGGTCCAGGAGTACGCCGAGCATGACGAGCTCGGAGGGGAGATCGCGCTTTTGGTCGATCTGGTCGACAAGTTCGGTCCGGAGACGATCATTGAAGGTCTTACCAAGATCGCCGGGGTGAAGGCTGCCGACATCACCGTGTGCACGGCACACCAGTCCAAGGGGCTGGAGTGGGACACGGTGAAGCTCGCGGCGGACTTCCCCGCGCCGAACAAGCTGACCGAAGACGAGCTGATGCTCCTCTACGTTGCGGTGACCCGGGCGCGGAACGCGCTGGACGTGACGGCCTGCCCGTCGTTCAACAAGGCGCCGGACACGGTGCCCGAGTGGCTGGCCGGTGCGGCGGTCTGAACGGCACAGGAACAGCGAGACGGCCCCCACCCGGGATGGGTGGGGGCCGTCTTCGTGCGCCAGTTCCTCTCGGCCTTGCTCCCGGTTGTGTCGGGTGGTTGGGTTGCACGGCCCCGGCCGGCGTTTGCCGCGCCGGCCGGGGCCGTCTTACACCGATGATCAGTCTTCGACCAGCCGCCGGTTGCCTTCTCGCTGCCGGCGGATCACCCAGGTGCCGGTGCCGACACCGAGCGCGTCGTGGTCGGCTTCCCGTTCCGCGCGCAGGCTGGCGAGGGTTGCCCGGCCATCGCCGTGCACCAGGTAGGCGGTGGCACCCTGGTGCACGGTGAGGGTGCCGAGGGTCTGCCCCTGGCGGCGGGCCGGATCCCAGCGGACATCCCCGGCGCCGAGGAGCTGGTGAACATGCCCGCCCTGGCCGCGGACAAGCTGCACCCCGGCGGCCGGAAGCGGGGTGGCCGCGTCGCGGATCTGCCCGTCGGCGGGGATCACGATCAGATCACCCTGCGCCTCAGGGAGTCCGACGATCGTGGGGATATCAATGTCGGCGGCGATTGCCGCCATGTCGACGGTGCTGGTGCTGGTGGTCATGTCAGTCCTCCTGTTGTGATGGCGGGTTAGGTCCTGCGTGCGAGAGTCGCGTACAGGTCGGGGGTCATCCGGACCGGATGGTCCGGATCTTCATAGGACCAGGCGGCGACGGTGAGCGCCGGGCGGTCGCCGAGCGGGCCGATCTCGGTAGAGCCGAATGTCAGCCCGAAAGATCTCCGGTGGCCGTCGGCGGCGGCGGTGCCGTTGGTGCAGATCAGCACCAGGTCGTCACCATCATCCCCGGCGATCTGACCGGGGATCTGGTACAGGGCCAGCGTCTGGCCCGGGTTTCCGGGGTCGGCGACCCGTGCCCCGACCGGGGTCAGATGCGCGGCGGCCACGAACTCGACCCAGCCTGTCCTCTCAATCGCACACCGGCGCAGCTCCGCGTTGCGCTCGGCGAGGATCCGGGCCGTGTCCCAGCCGGCACCCTCTACCAGGTCGGCTGGGACGCGGGTGCCGTGCCAGTAGTGCAGCGCCCAGCCGTCCCAGGAGATGGCGGGTCCGCCGTCGCGGTGGAGCCGGTGGGAGTCCCAGCCGGCCGGTCCGATCTGTTCCAGGTGGATTTCGCGGGGCCGGTCGGCGACCATGACGAACCGGCTGGTGGGCCACCACCAGCCGGCGAGGTTGGCGTCCGTGTATGCCTGTAGGCGGTCCCATAGATCGCCGGGGAGGGTGAGGCCGATGGTGCGGTAGTAGTCCAGGTAGGCGAGCCAGGAGGCGGCCCACTGGCCGTCGAGATACCTCCACCAGCGGTGGGCGGCGTCGTTCACCTCGCCGTACACCGCGCCGTACACCTCGCCGCGCACCGCGCCGCCCACCACGCCGCCCACCTCGCCGTACACCGCGTCGTTCACCTCGCCGCGCACCGCGCCGCCCACCACGCCGCCCACCGCGCCGCCCACCTCGTCGCGCACCGCGTCGTTCACCTCGCCGCGCACCGCGTCGTCCACCTCGCCGTTCACCGCGTCGTCCACCGCGCCGCGCACCGCGCCGCCCACCGGGACGTCCACCGCGCCGCCCACCGCGCCGCGCACCGGGACGTCCACCGCGCCGTCCACCGCGCCGTCCACCGCGCCGGCCACCACGCCGTCCACCTCGCCGGCCACCTCGCCGTCCACCGCGCCGCCCACCGGGACGCCGTCGAGCCGGCCGATGGCGGACATCGCCAACGCACCCACCAGCGGCGACGGCACCCGCACCACCCGGCCCGGCCACGGAACACCCGCATAGCGGTAGCAGGCGCGGGCACCCCGCTCCCACCGGGCCCAATCCACCGGGCTGCAATCCAACCCGCGGGCAATCCACATGTCCACATGCGGGCCCATAGCAGCCCGCATCTCACCCGTCAGATGATCTATACGGCTGGTCATAACGTCCTCTCTAGGAGCCTTCGGGCATGAGGGGTCCTCGGTGGCTGTGATGGTGAGGGAGATGCCGGGGGCGATCTGGTGGGCTCCCGGCCCGCGGCGGGCGCAGCCGGAACCGTGCTCGCCGACGATCTGGCCGCCCGCGCCGAATGGTGGTCCGGCGCAGATCTGGCTGGCGGTAACCAGCGGATTCGGGTAATCGGCGGCGAGCGCCCGCCCGCCGAACAGGCGGGCGACGATTCGCCGCGGCGCGGCGTCTGCGACTTCGGCGACGATGCCGTCCGTCCACTCTTTGCCCCATGTTCCGTCGCTAGCGATCCCAGTAGCGTCCGGGGCGAGCTGGTGGACACGGAGCAGGGCCGCGCATATCCACGGATCCCACTCCGCCCGGTCGCTACGGACGGTTTCAACGAGCCACTGGCCAGGGCCGAAGGCGCCAGGCCCGTCCGGGCCGTAGAGGACTAGGACGGGACGGCCAGCGGCGACGCGAATCAAAACGAACGCCGGGCTGGTATCGGCCTGTAATGCGACGCCGTGGGTGGCGGCGTCCGCGCAGATTGTTTTTGCGCCTACCTGGATTCGCGTCCAAGCGTCACGCCATCCGCGGTGGGCGGGGACGTAACCGAAATGATGCATGTACAGGCCGCTCATCGGGCCGCCGCCTGTTCGGCAATCCAAATGCCGATCGGGATCCCCGCGGTGAAAGCCGCCGCGACTAGTAGTGCCCGCCAAACCCAGTCCCACCATCGGGGCCGGCGGCCACCCGCCGGGATGGCCGCGGGCAGCTCGACGGTGTCCAACTCGGACAGCAGGAACGGCGTTCCATCCGGGCCGATCATCGGGTCACCGCCGCGGACCGGTGGGCGGCCACGAGGGCGCGGATACGGCGGATGTCCCCCGCCGCGCCGTCGAGGTGGCCGGCGTCGAGCTCCTGCGCGAGGACCTCGGCGCGCGCCGCGAGTATGACCCTGAAGCCGTAGGGGGGCATCGTCGCCAGATCGGCTCGGGCGCGGGCGATATCGTCGGCGGACGGTTCCAGATCCTCGGCGTTCATCGGGTCACCGACCGGCGGCCTGGCCCACCGATACGGGGGCCGCCGATGTCCGCCCGGCGTCCTGCTTCGGCACCGTCGTATTGACTTCCTCTCCGCCTT
>NZ_CDWWXA010000070.1:10010-10752 GCF_977971845.1 Frankia sp. CeCAU1
GCCGTCGGAGAGGACCGCGAAGTGCGTCAACCCCAGATCGATGCCGATCACACGCTCCGTCTGGGCGAGGGCCGGTTCCGGGCCGGTCTCCACAACGAAGGACGCGCAGTACCGGCCGGAACTGTCCCGGATCACCGTCACTGTCAACGGTGTCGAGGGCAGCCGCCGCGACCAGCGGACGTCGACGTCGCCGATCTTCGGAAGGCGTAGTTTCCCGCCGGGGGCGATGGCCCAGCGGGCGTTCGCGGTGAACCGGACCGACTGGCGGCTGTCCCGCTTCGACTTGTACCGGGGTGGGCCCATCCTCGGGCGCTTGCCCTTCAGCCCGTCGAAGAAGTTCCGGTACGCCGTGTCGAGGTCCCGTAGGGACTGCTGCAGAACGACCGCTGACACCTCGCCGAGCCAGACTCGTTCCGGGGTCTTCTTCGCCTCGGTGATCAGCAGCTTGGACAGGTCGCCGGTCTTCGGGAACGGCAGCCCGGCCGCGCGGGCGGTCTCCCGGGCGCGGAGCGCATCGTTGTACACCACCCGCGCGCACCCGAACGTCCGCGCCAGCGCCTGTACCTGACCAGGAGTCGGGTACAGACGGAAGCTGTACCGAAGCTGCACGATCATATTCGTGCATTGGTCTATGGCCAGCGATCCGAGCATCCGTACCGGCAGACACTGTGTTTTCGCGTTGCACGCCCACTTGGTTTTCGTGACCAAGTATCGGCATCGGGTCTTCCACGACCGGCACCTG
>NZ_CDWWXA010000070.1:11092-15255 GCF_977971845.1 Frankia sp. CeCAU1
GGGCTGACCCGGCACTACTGGCGGGCGAACCGGCTCTGGTCCGGGTCGTACTTCGCCGGGTCCGTCGGTGGCGCCCCGCTGGACGTGCTCCGCCGGTACATCGAGGAGCAGACCCGCCCGGTTTAGGGCACGCGACGTCGACTCGCGTGCCGCGAGCAGCACCTGGTCGATGCCGTACTGGGCGATCAGCTCGGCGGCCTTCGCGTTGTACGACTCGCGTGCTGCGTCGCCGAGGCCGTCAGCCTCGGCCATGGCGAGGAGCTTCCGGATGCGGTTGAGCATCTTCTCGTCGCTCATCGGCCTGCCCCGGCGCGGAGTTCGGTGGCACGCTGGGGGCATGGGCAGGGCGCTCGGCTGCCGTCCGGCTGGGGGACGCCCCGGCAGCCGGTGATGCTCCGGTGGTTAGTGACCTGGTGGCCGCACCGCCCGCAGGGAATCTCCCCGCCCTCGTCAGCAGACGCGAGCGCGGGCCGGCTGGTCCGGTTACGTTCCAGCAGCTCCAGGATCTCGTCGGCAGTGATGTCGTCGAGGTCGTCGGCCTCGACGCCGAATAGCTCGGGGCCGGTCACCAGGCATGGCGTGCCGTTGGTGCCGGCGGCGCAGCCGAGCACCATGCAGCCGTCGGGGCCGTGTGCGACGTCCGTGTGCCCGCAGAGGACGCACGTTCCGTCCGGGGCGGAGGGTCCCGCGGCCGGCGCCGCGGGGGGCATCTCCGCGACGTGCGCCCGGTCGGCCTCAAGCGCGGCCCGGAGCTGGTGGATTCCAACCCCGTTATGGGTGTCCCCGGCATCTATGAACGCATCCCATGCGGCGTCGACATCCTCGTCGGTGACCGTCTGGGTGGTCGGGGAGTGGATGAGGTCCAGGACGCTGATGCGCCTCTCATACGCGTCTGCTCGGGCGAGGAGGCGCCGGAGCTCCTCGCTTACCTTCTCGGTGTCCCCGGACGTCAGGGCGTCGGCGAGGCTGCGCGCCCCGGAGGAGAGCGATTCGGCGGTGAACCGGCATAGCTGCCCCGGTGTGTCCAGGGATGCGATGGCGAGGTGGGCGGCGTACAGGTCGTCTGCCCGGGGGACGTACGGGCAGGGTTTGATGGCCGTGAGCAGCCATCCCGGCCACTGGTGCAACGTCACCGCCTCGGGTGGTACGCCGAGCTCCGTGGCGAGTGCGAGCTGGGATATCCGGTCGGGTACGACCCCACGGTGCTCCCAGCGCCAGACCTTCTGCCGTTCGGCGGCCATGTTCGCCACCCCGAGGTCACGTGCGCGGCGGGCGACGATCAGCGCCAGATGCTGGTAGGACCAGCCGCGTTGGGCTCGGATCGTCCCGAGGGGGTGTTGTGGTCTGGGTCCGGCGCTGGGCTGCCGGGTAGGGGCACTGCGCATATGATCTCCTTGTAGCTGGTGAGGCCGCCCGCCCGTGATCTCTGTCCAGGGGATCGGGTGGGCGGCCTGTTGCGTGTGTGGCCCCACCCTAGCATGAAAAGTACTTTCTATGAATCATGCATCATGCGAGTTGGGTCGGGGCCTGCCGGTCAGGATGCTGCGGCCAGCTCCGCCGCCCGACACGTCGGGCACCGCACCACCGCCCCCGCCGGCAGCAGGTTCCCCCGGGGCGTCAGCGCCCCCGGAGGGGCAGGCTTCCACCCCCGGTCACACGCCGGAGCCTCCGGGAAATACGGGTCGGGGGCGAGATGGGAGCACCGGCAGCCCTTCGCCCCGCAGTGCCCCTCCGCCTCGAAGTCGACCCGGGCCCGCCGGGGTGCTGTCGCTGTCGCCATCTCAAACCCCCAATCCGTTCACTCTGCGAATCAACAATAGTACTTATTGGTGGGTATGGCTATGTGGTTTGGGTGGCTTCCAGTCGGTTGGACGGCGCGACATCCGGGAGACCTCAGCCCGGTCCTGCGCGATCTGGCCGGAGAGCCGGTCCCGCCACGCCGCGAAATCGCCGTCAGAGTCGAGCGGGTACACCCGGTCTCGTGGCGGCCGATGGTCGGCGGCGACCGCCCAGCGAATCAGATCCACCGCAGCCTCGGCCCCGTCGACGGCGGTCAAGACGCCTGCCCTTCGGCCATCCACGCTTCCAGGGCGCGCAGCGCGGCGGCGCGGCGGGCCTCGAAGTCTGCGGCCTCGGCGCTGTCGACATGGCAGGCGATCTCCAGCCGAGCCCGGCGCATGGCCTCGTCGAGGTCGGTATCGGCGCCGAAGTCCTGCATCTTGTGCCGGAGTGCGGCCTGCCCGAAGCGGCTGTCGAGGTGGGTGTTCCGCGGGAGCAGGAACCGGGCGTCGGCGCCGAGAGAGGCGAGGGCCTCGTCGAGGCGGGCGAGGCCGGCGACACGGCGGGAGCGGAGCTCGACGGCCCGCTCGAAGGTCTCGGCAGGGGGCGGCGTCGGCGGGTCCGGCACAGCCCCGGGCGGCGGGGCGGCGATCGCCCGGCGGGCGCCGGCGATCCCGCCTGGGGTGAGTGCGCGCTGCTCGAACTCGGTGACACGGGGGGCGTACGCCGCCCGCCAGTCGTAGGCGTTCATCGTGCACGCGGCTTCGACACCGACGATGTCGATCGTGGCCTGAACCGCGGGGTGCACCGTCGGCCGGGTCGACGGGTCAGGGAGTGGCGCGCCGTGGGGCCCGTACCAGGCCCGAAGTGCGAGGACCTGCGCGCGGGCGGTGGCGTGATCGGGCGGGAGGACCCCGGCGCGGGCCGCGGCGTACCGGCGGACATCGGCGGGCATGATCCACCGGGTTTCGGTGGCGTAGTGGGTGTGCACGGCGTCGTTGGCGATGCTGGTGGGGATCTCCTGCATCTGGATGGACCAGACGGCGAGCACGCCCTTCTGCCGGTCTTCGGAGCCGAAGCCCGGCGAGTAGACGTCGATGAGGCGGATGAGGTCGAGGAGATCGAGGTCGTTCACGCCGGCCACCCTTCGATGATCGTTTCGGCGGGGAACTGGAAGACGCCGGGCTGCTCGTGCGGGCCGGCGTCGGGCTGCGGGCCGGTGCTGTTCTTGGCTGCGAGGTCTGCGCGGAGCTGGTCGAAACCGGCTTGGCGGCGGGCCGCGGCGGAAGGCTGGCCGCTGCGCCGGCTGCCACGCTGCTCCTTGCGGATTTCCTCCCGGACCCACCGCCTCCATGTGCGGGCCCAGTCCAGCTTGGTGGCGTCCCGCCCCGTCTTCGAGCACCAGAAGTCCCGGAAGTCTTCGAGCGTGCGCCGCGCCTGCTCCGGGGTCATGCCCTCGTCGAGCGTCCACCGCTTCAGGTCGCGGTCGGGCTCCCAGCACTCGGGGAGACGGGTTCCCCTTCGGGTGCTGGCGGGCTTGCCCGCCGGCTTCGGAACGCCGCCCTTCGCCTCGTCGTCGCTGTGCGCGTCCACCCCCGTAGGGGGTGGCTGTACTTCTTCGTAACCGTCCTTCGTAACCGTCTTTCGTATAGCGCCCAAGGAGCCGACGTCCGGGTCCCCGACCGCCGGGTCCCCGACAGGCGGGTTTTTGGGCGCCGGGTCCGAAGGCGGGTTTTTGGGCGCCGGGGGTGTGGGGCCGCGCCGAGGCGGGGTGCGCTTCGACTTCGGCGGCGGGGCGGGGTCCTCCGGCCAGCCGCCGACCGGCTCGGCGCTGATCTCCGCGGTGGTCGACCACTGCCCGTTCTCCGGGTCCTGGGTCTTGGTCCGCACGAGGTATCCGGCGGCTTCCAGCTCCTTGAGCGCGGTCCGGACCGCTTCACGGCCTTCCGTGGTCCCCGCGGCGAGGGCTTCCGAGTCCGTGGACCAGTCATCCGGATACGACAGGATCCGGGCGAGCAGGCCACGGGCCCGGTCGCTAATGCGGGTGTCGCGGAGGAGGCGGTTATCGAGGGTGAGCCATCCAGCGTCGGGACGGCGACCACGTCTGATCTTCACCGAGCACCCCGCAGGGCGATACCAGCGTCACAGATCCGAGCATTCTCGCGCGCAGTGCGCAGCATTCGGGTTAAACTCTTTCATGGGTTGAGGTTCCGGCGGCTTCCTGCCGCCGGTTCGTTCTCCGAGCACTTGCCAAGGGGGCTCGGGAAGGCGCCTGGAACGCCCCGAGCGGTTGCCGCAGCCGGGGCGTTCTGCTTTACGTCGACTGTTTGGTCATGCGGCCACCGCCGGGCGGACGTCTCCGTCGTCGTCGAGGAGGACCCTGG
>NZ_CDWWXA010000070.1:15624-21156 GCF_977971845.1 Frankia sp. CeCAU1
AGCCGTTGCCGTACCGGTCCGGGCCGCTGTCGGCCCGGCCGTGGCATCCGCTGTGGTTGTCCACGCCGCAGACGGCGAGCAGGTTGGACAGCCGGTGCCGGCGGGGGTCGCGGGAGCCGCCGGCCTGGCCGCGTTCCCGATGCTGGACCGACCGAAAGCCGGCGCGGAGCGGGTGGCCGCAGATCTCGCAGCGGCCGTCGGCGCGCTCGTACACGGCGGCGCGGGTGGATGCGGGTAGCGGGTTGGAGGGCGGCTTCGGCCTGCACGGGCGGGGTTTCCCGTTGCCCGCGCTCGTGCGGATCGGGCCTGTTCGGGGGAGTGGGGTGCGCCGTGCCGGGCCTGAGCCGCGCGGCATCGGGGTGTGTCGGGTGAGGCTCACGAGGCCCGCCCGAGGTCGGCCCGTGCGGGTGCGAGGTGGAGGCGTACGCCGGCCCACTCTGCGACTCGGAGGAAGGTCCCGAGATGCAGGCTGTATCGGGCGGGCCCACCCCGCAGGATCTTGCGGACGGTTACGTCAGACAGGCCAAGGGCGGCAGGAAGGTCACGCGGGGTGAGCTTCCGCCTGTCCATCTCGGCTCGGACCGCCCCGGCCAGGGCGTCACGGAGATCGGTCTCGTTCACGTACGTAAGCATATTCGTAAAAAGTACTTCTTACGAGTCGGCATAGCGCGCGGGCCGCTCCAGTCCGATCGGTGTCCGCCGGGGCAGAACCTCCCGCACCGCGGCGGCACCCCTCCGGCCGATCAGCCGGTAGCGGGCCCGCTCGTCCACCACCCGCTGCTCGTGGGCGGCCTGGCGCGCCTGGAGCCGCTCGGCACGCCCGGCCGACGGGCCCGTTCGGATGATTTCCCCGGTGGCCGTGTTCACCTGCACGCTCGACCCGTCCGGGATCGCGTCCGGGTTCCACGACGCTCGGGACGGAAGCCGGCGCGGCCGGTCGAACGGGCCAGCGCGCTGGTCTTCGTCCCGGCGGAGCAGCTCCCGCGCAGACATCCCGGGCGCCGGCTCCGGATGTAGATCGAACAGAGAGAGCTGTTTCACCGGCTCGCCATCCCGCCTGGCGCGTGGCCGACATGCCAGTGCGACCGGTCGTGCTGGCAGCGGTAGACCCGCACCGCCCACACGGGAGCACCGCCCGCGATCCGTGCCTCCGCGACCCACTCGGCCGCCGCTCTCGTGAGCGGACTCTTCCCCGTGCACGCAAGCCGGCGCGGCCGGCGCCGTCCGCGGCCCTTCATCAGCCGGCGTCTTCCCAGATCCGCCCCTGGCCCTCCTCGTAGTAGCGGGCGTACAGGGCGGCCAGGCCCTTGCTCGTGACCTGGATCGTCGGCGCGCCGAACTCCCTCTCGCCGGTCTCCGGGTCGATATACGGGTTCGGATACTCCCTGAGCCGGCCGGCAGCGATCGCAGGCTGCTTCGCGCGCCAGTGCTTCTTCGCCCCGCGTCCCTCGCGGCAGATCCAGCCGATGTCCCGCATCCTCGTGAACAGCCGGTCACGTCCGACTCTGATCCCGAGGTCGTTGGAAAGGTAGCCGGCCGCCTGGGCGACACTCACCGAGCCTCTGATCTCCGTGAACGTCCGGCCGGCGGCGGCCAGTGGCTCCAGCTCCCGGCGCCGCTCTACCTCCCGGGCGGTCTGTGCCTCGGCGAGCTCGCGGCGCTCCCGCTCACTCTTCAGGTCGGTCGCGAGGCGGATGAGAACATCGGGGTTGAGGAGCGCCTCTTCGAGCTTCGAGTCGGTGAGGTAGCCACCGTGCTTCCTCACGGAGGGGAGGACTTCGTGGCGAACCCAGCGGTCGAAGGCGCGCGCCTCCTCGCGGCGGGACTTCGTGATCAGGGCGTAGAGGCCCGGCTCCGAGACGACCGCAGCGTCTCGTGACCCTCTGTTCGTACGCACTTTGTGCGTACGAACCTCATCGTCATCCAGCAGGCGCGTGGCGTCGCTGGCCGCGCGGTAGCCGAGGACGCCGGCCACGTCGGTCGCCACGAACCACGGCTCATCGTCGATCGTGACGACGCGGATCGGAGCGCCCTCGAACTCGAACGGGACGATTTCACTCAAAGTGATCTCCTCTGGCTACGGGTGCGCCCCGGGCCGCGGTGAGGGGTCGTGCGGCCCGGGGCACGGGATGGGCGGCGGGGTCAGCGGTCGGGGAACGCCGGGGCTTCGTCGGGCTTCGCTCGCACCGTGCTCGCGGCGGCGGTGACCGCGATGGGGAGGATCAGCAGCCAGGGCACCCCGCCGATCCGGTCGACCTGGTCGACGACGTCGAGCACCGTGCGCGCCCCGTCGTCGGCGGCGCTCCGGGGGAGCAGGGTGTAGACGTCGGCGTGCCACCAGGCCGCGAGCGTTTCCGTGGAGACCCCGTGGGCGACGAGCACATGCCCGACCAGGCTCTCCGGCTCCCCGCCACGGACATGACCCGCATGCCGCGAGCTGCTCCGCCCCGGGTGAGCGGCGACGATCCTGCCGAGCAGGTCAACGACCCGCAGGGCGGTCAAACGATCAGTGGGCACGGTGCTTCGCCCCTTTCGGTGGGGATGGGCGGCGGATCGGGAGGGTGGCGGCGGATTCGTGACGTGGCCGGGTGACAGCCGGGTCGTCGACCAGCCAGCGCAGTGCAGCGCCGTAGGTGCGGAACTGCCGGCCCCGGGCCCACCAGCCGAGGCCGTACGCCACGGCGGCCATCGCGAGCGCGGTCACGAGCTGGCCGACCTCGAACCAGCTCAGGCCGAGCCAGTCAGCCATCAGCCACGTCCTCGAACAGGCCCGGCTGCTGCTGAAACTGCCGCGCCGCGGGGCAGTTGATCTGGTGCACCTGGTAGCGGGGTCCGGGGATCTCCGGGCCGGGGTTGACGTGCGCGAACGTGTTGCCGTGCTCGTCGTCGACCAGGGCGACGTTCCCGCCGTCCACAGGGCCCGGATCGAGGATCATCCACCGGCCGGTGGATGCGCTGGCGACCCAGCGGACCGGCGCCCGGCACACGGCAGCCTTGCACCGCGGGCCGGTCAAGACCTGCTCCTGCGAAGCTCGGCGTCGGCGATGACGACCGAGTCCGGCTGGGTGAAGTCCCGTCCGGTGGCCGTGTACTCCTCCAGCCTGGCGTCCTCCTCGTCCCGGACCCGCTCCAGTGCCCGCCACGCGGCGGCGAGCTCGGCGGCGAGCTTCGCGGACTGCCGGTTGGCGGCGTCTCGCTGGGCGCGCAGCTCGTCCAGCGCGAGGGAGATCCGCGGCTTCGGCACGGCGACGACATCAGACACGGGGGGCCTCCAGGGTGAGAGGGACGCAGGAGCCGCCGGGCATGTACGCCCAGCACACGGAGGCAGGCGGCACCGGCACCGGGACGGCCGCGGGCACGGCGGGCGGCGAAGGCGGGTCGGCCAGAGCCAGGCCGCCGGCCGCGATCCCGGGCGGGGTGAGAAGCGCGACCAGAGCGAGCAACATCCACCCGCAGGCCCGAGGGGGCGGACGCCGGCTCACCGGGCACCCCCCTTCGGGGCCTTCTCCACGACGATCGTGTCCGGCTTCTCGGTCTCGTCGATCAGGTCCTCCCAGGGGAGGCGTCGGTTCCCGAAACCGGTCTTCTTCACCCCACTGATCGACAGGTAGTCCTGCGCGCGGATCAGGATCGTTTCGACCTGCTTCGGGGTCACTCCGGGCAGGTCCAACACACCCGTCTTCGGGTCGCACAGCAGCACCTGTGCGACCCGTCCGAACGCCCGGCGCACGTTGTGCCGCTTCGTGCTGTTCTTCTTCCGGCGGGCCACCCACCCGTCCGGGTGGTCGAACCGGTTCTCTTCCCACCCCCATGCCCGGGGTGCACGGCGGTCGACCTCGGCTCGGAGCACACCGAGGTGTTCCGTCGCCTTGTCAGCCAGCGCGGCCAGGGCGACCAGGTCGGCGAGTGCTGTGTCGGCAGGCAGGCTGTCCGCCATCTCGGCGAGCTCGGCGGCCAGTTCGCGGACTTCGTCGAGTGCCAGCCGGGCGTATCCGGCCGTCAGCGCCGGGCGTGTCTCATCGGTCATCGTTTCCCCCGTTGGGTCTGGTTCGCTGGCGAGGCACAGTGGCTCGCCGTGGACTCCGCAGCTACGGCCGCCTCCGCAGCGCCCGTCTGGGTCGTGGCCGGGACAGGATGCGCTCACCAAGCACCGCCCGGAGAAGGGCGCAAGGCCCGCTTACGGCGAGGTGGGCGCGGCGGCCGGTTGATCCACCAGGTGAGCGTCCACAGCACCGCGGTGAAAATCTGTATCCCGGCGAGGGGCAGGTCCGCGCGGGCCCAGGACACACAGGCCATGCCGGCGGACGTGCAGGCCAGCCATGGGGCGAACGTCTGCGCGACGACCTGCCGCGGCGACCCGCGGAACGTCGCCACGACGAAGCCCGCCAAGCCGGCGTAGTGGGCGACGAACATGAGGCCGTATGCGAGAGAGACGGTCACCGGGCGCCGTCCCGGGCCTGCATGTACCGGACCACGGCCGCGTCGAGAACGGCCGCCGCAGTGTCGGCCGCGTCGCCGCGGGGGTCGCCGTTCCACGCTGCTGCTGCGTACTGCAGCGCCGCCGTGACGACCTGCGTCCGCGGAGCCGCCATGGTCGCGCCGGACGGCGTCAGGCCCTGCCGGTACTGGTGCACCGCACCGCGGATCAGCAGCAACGTGCCCGGTCCGACGCTCCGCGCGTCGAGCAGCTCCGTGTCCGACGCGGCTTCGACCGCTTCGACCGTGCTGATGCCCCGGAGTTTCAGCCCGGTCATGGCCCGGCGGGGCAGGTTCAGCGCGGAGAGGGGGGTGGCCCCGGCCGCCGTGGTGGCGGCCGGGGCGATAGAAGCGGTCATCGCTCTGCCCAGAAGCGCGGGTGCAGCCGTTCGCACCGCGGGCAGGCTCCGACGCCGAGAAAGGGTTGCGGTGCCGCGTCGCCGATCTTGACTCCACAGAGCGCCCGGTCGGAGGGGACGACGGCGCCGTTGACTGTGCTCGCGTAGGCCGAGTGGATGAGCCGCCGTCGGCGGATTGCGTAGGCGCGGGTGGTGTTGCCTGCGTACATCCGGAAAACCGGGCTGGCCGGCGCGGTGGCGGTCATGCCTGGCCTCGCCCGGCGACCTCGACCCGGCTGCCGATCGGCACGTCGTACCGGGTGCCGTCCGCCAGTTCCAGGAGCCGCATCTTCCGGTCGCCACCGATCAGGGTGACGACACGGGCGGTGGTGGCGGAACGAACGGTGTGGGTGTGGCCGGCGACACGGATCCGCATTCCGGCGTCGACATTTCGGGCGGGGATCATGCGGCGCTCCAGCGGCGATCGTGGGACGCGACGGTCCCGGCGGTCTGCTTCCTGCGAAGTTCGGCCCGTACCTCGCCGACGGGCTTGCCGAGCGCGGCGGCCAGCTCTCGGGCGCAGATCGGGTGCTGGGCGATGTCCAACAGGAGGTCCAGCGCCATGCCGAGGGGCATGACCGGCTTCCCACCGCGGGCGATGAGCGCCGACCCGTCGGGGATGTCGACGGTGCGCATCCATTGACTTCCTCTCCGCCCT
>NZ_CDWWXA010000070.1:21566-22675 GCF_977971845.1 Frankia sp. CeCAU1
CCTGCGACGTCGGCTCGAACCGTCCGATCCGGACCAGCGTCCGGCCGTACCGGGCGGCCTTGTACTCCAGCATGGCGACGAACGCCGACCAGCCGGCGTCGTGCACCGACTTCGCCAACCGCGTGCGCGCGAGCCCGTTGACCGCCAAGTCCTCGACGGCGACCGCTTGATTCTCGCGGATCAGCCGGGTGGAGAGCTGGTGATGGAACTCGCGGCGCGCGTCGGCGACCCGCGCATGCGCACGGGCGACCTTCAACCGAGCCTTGGCCCTGTTCTTCGAGCCCTTCTTCTTCCGGGACAGGTCGCGTTGCACCCGGCGGAGACGTTTCTCCGTGCGGCGCAGAAACCGAGGAGAAGCGATCTTCGTGCCGTCGGAGAGGACCGCGAAGTGGCCGAGTCCCAGGTCGATACCGACCTCGGTGGTCGTCTCCGCCGGGCTGTCCACCTGTCCCGCCTCGACGACGAAGCTCGCGAAGTACCGGCCTGCGCTGTCCCGGATCACCGTCACCGACGACGGTGCCGACGGCAACCTGCGCGACCAGCGGACCGGAACATCGCCGATCTTCGGTAGGCGCAGCTTCCCGCCCGTGGTGACCGACCAGCGGGCGTTGGCGGTGAACCTGACCGACTGGCGGGTGTCCCGCTTGGACTTGAACCGCGGCGCGCCCATCCGGGGCCGTTTCCCGGCCAGCCCGTCGAAGAAGTTCCGATAGGCCGTATCGAGGTCGCGCAGCGACTGCTGCAACACCACCGCGGACACCTCTGCGAGCCAAGCCCGTTCCGGGCTCTTCTTCGCCTCGGTGATCAGCAGCTTCGACAGGTCCCCCGTCTTCGGGAACGGCAGCCCCGCCGCCCGCGCATCCTCCCGGGCGCGCAGGCCGTCGTTGTACACGACCCGGGCGCACCCGAACGCCTGTGCCAGCGACGCACGCTGACCCGCCGTCGGGTGGAGCCGGAAGCTGTACCGAAGCTGCACACCCCCAGTTTACCCTTGGTTTATGGCCACCGATCTCAACGTTCGCACTGGCAGGCACTGCGTTTTCGCCCTGCACGCCCACTTGGTTTTCGTCACGAAGTATCGGCATCGGGTCTTCCACGACCGGCACCTC
>NZ_CDWWXA010000070.1:23071-25825 GCF_977971845.1 Frankia sp. CeCAU1
GAGCTGACCCGGCACTACTGGCGGGCGAACCGGCTCTGGTCCGGGTCGTACTTCGCCGGGTCCGTCGGTGGCGCCCCGCTGGACGTGCTCCGCCGGTACATCGAAGAGCAGACCCGCCCGGTTTAGGGCACGCTCAGGCCGCGAGGCGGCCTTCCCGCGCGGCCCTTCACCCCCGGCCTGAAGGCCGGAGCACTGGGCCGCAACTTGGTAGCCGCCGTCATCTGCCAGGTCGGATGGCAGCGACAGCACCCACGGGTGCGGGCCGGGCTCCTCGTCGTCGTCCGGCACGAACATCGCCGTCCGGCCGTCGGGGAAGCGGACAACGTCGCCGCGGTGGGCCGTGCGCGGGTCGTACCCGCACACGGCATCCACATCGAAGGCGGTCATGCCGCCTGTCCGTTCACCGCGGCCGGCTGGCGCTGGGCCTGCGCGAGCGCAGCCCGGATCTGCTGTCCGCGACGGTTGATGAACTCCCCGAGAGACATGTCGAGACCGTTCGGGGCCTTCACCGGTGCGGCCAGCAGGCCGGCCCGTTCCACCTCCCCGTACAGGGTCCGGAGTTCGATGTCCGTGTCAGCGGTGAGCGCGAGGTCCGCGAACTCTCGCGCGGACGGCGCAGGAGCGCCACCGGCGAGCCAGTCGCCGAGTTCCTGCGCGAGCGCACCGTCAGGGCGGTCAACTACCTTGTCCGCGAGGGACGGGCACCGCGACTTCGTGATGGTGAGCGTGTGTTCGATGGACAGTGACCCGTACACGTCGAACTCGTATTCGATGTTCGCGCGCTGCTCGGGCTTCATCCCGATCTTCTTCGGCTCCTTCCGACCCCGGTCGTTCTCCTCGATGACGTAGTCGGACTTGACCCGCAACGTCATGATCACGAATCCGGGGTGGGCAAGGATCGCGTCGAACATCCGCCGCTCGATCGGCGCGAAGTCCTTCCACCCGGAGGAGAAGGAGCTACCCGACCGTGACCGCGCGGACGCCTTGTCGACCTGCTCCAACGCGCCGTCAGTGCCCATCCAGAAGTGGCTCCCGCTGTCGATCACGATCCCGGGGTGGCCGGCGTTCGCGGACGCGGCAAGGATCGCGGGCAGGTGCTCCGGGTTGTACCGGGTCAGCGGAAGAGAGTCGAACTGGAACTCGCGCGGGCCGTCGCCTGCGTACAGGCTGGCCGAACCGTGTTCGGTGTCGACCACCCCGAACCGCTGTCCGGCGGACAGCGCCGCTGCGAACGCGAGCGCCGTCCACGTGTTGTGGGTGACGACGCAGTGATCAGTGATGTACAGGCGGTCGGGCGCGTCGACGGAGATGCACTGAACCGGCTTCTCGCCGACGAGGTCGACCGCGTCGATGAACCTCCGGGGCTGGCGCGTCGTCTTCGGCCGGTACGCCTGCCGCTTCCGCTCAAGCCGGAAGGGCTCGATCGACGACGGCACCCGGAGGAACAAGCGGTAGGACAGCGCCCCCGTCCGGTCCTCTCCGTTGTGCCGGTACCGAGGATTCCTCGTGAGGACGGTGGCGAGACCGCCAAGCGACTCGATCAGGAACCTGACCTGCAACGCAAGGGTCGGGGATGACGTCGAGTACTCCAGCGTCGAGCCGGAGGCGTAGCCGTCGGTGTCCAGCAAGCCTTGCAGGACGGCCAGCCGCGTCTTCGCCGATCCGAACAGGTAGCCGTGGGGAACGAACTTGTCAACGGACAGCGTCGACGTCAGGCCGAGCGCGCGGAGAGCCGCGACAAGCGGGTTCGATCCGCTGGGCGCGATGCGGGAGATCGACGCATCTCCTTCATGCCCCTTCATCGGGCGAAGCTCAACGCCGCCCGGGAGCACGGCAGTCACCCGGTCGCGTAGTTCCTGCTCGGGGTTGCAGAGCCGCACCGAACGCTCACCGAAGTGGCCATCCCCGATCAGGACACCCATCAGGTAGGGGTCGATGGGGAGGCTGTCGTCGGCGGGAGCGTCGAACTCGATCGGCTGGACGAGCGGGATGGAGTGCATCCGCTTGCCGTGCCGGTCCTTGAGGGTCTCCGCGATCTCCCGCAACGGCTTGACGGTTCCCGGCCTGCGGGCGCCCCGGTCGAGGACCGTCTGCGTGAGCCACAGATGATCCATCGTGCACTCGACCTGGGCGCCGTCGTTAAAGGTCACCCGGTAGACCTGCTGAATGCCCTGCGGGTAGATCCCGGTCACCTGCGCCGACCCGCCATCCGCGGAGACCACCCGGTCGTCTATCTGGATGTCGCCCATCGCGACCCAGCCAGTAGGGGTGAGGACCTGGGAGTCCAGCGGCTGGGCCTTCCCCGCACCGGAAGGCCCGTCGATGGCGATACGTGCCGGCTTGGCCTGCCGGACGGCAGGGGCGAAGGTGAAATCAGGAATGCTCACGCCTGTGTCTCCGTCCTGCTGGTGGTGCCGGTGTGGGCGGTGCACAGCCCGGACGTTCCGGCGGGGGTGAGGTCGTGCACGGTCCGCGCGCCGAGCGTGCACAGGGGGCAGGGGTGGGTGCCGGGTGGCATGGCGAGCCGCCAGAGGGCGAGCATCACGGCCTGCCCGGTGAGTGTTGCCGCGCTGATGACATCCCCCGCGGGGATGTCCGGGTGGATGGAGTGCGGCGGGATCGCCCGTGCGCGGACCGTCCGGTCGCGGCGGACCGCGACGACGAGGTGGCTGGCCGCGTCCGGCAGGGTGGGGTGTGCCGCCCACTGGGGGGCGGCGTCCAGCGCGACGGCGCCGAGGATGTCTGTGCCGTAGG
>NZ_CDWWXA010000070.1:26054-26774 GCF_977971845.1 Frankia sp. CeCAU1
GGGGCACACGCCGAGTTCGATTCGCGCTAGGTGCCCCTGTGAGATCCCTGCCGTCTCGGCGAACGCCCTCTGGTAGGGCCATCCGGCCGCCTGCCGGGCGGTGCGGAGTTGCAACCCCATGCGCCTGCGGGTCAGGTCTCCTGGCTTCGCGCCGTCTGTCGCAGTGCGCGTCACGAAAAGTACGATACATGAATCGCGCTAGGTACGTGCAGGTGGGAGGCGGTGTGGTGGGCATCTTGGTGCAAGTTGTCGAGCCGTAGAGACTGTGATTCATGAATCGCGTAGCATGCCGCCATGAGCTTCAGAGCCCTGCTGCGCGAGCAACTGGCGAGGCACGGAGGCCGGTTCGACACCCAGAAGGACCTTGCCGCGTATATCAACGAGCCTCACGCCAAGGTCTCTAACTGGATCACAGGCAAGGCGCGCGGGCCGCACTCCCTCGACCGGCAGGTCGAGATCGCGATGATGCTCGGCTACAGCGAGACAGACGCCATGAGGGCGATCTTCGAAAAGGACGCTCTCCCTCCGCACGGTGCCACGCCGAGCCCCGAGCAGGTCCTCCAAGAGCACTGGCACGTGCCCGCCGACCTCATCATCCGCTTCGGGGCCCTGGATCGGGAGAACCCTGCAGCCATGGACGCCGCGTGGCGTGCGGCGATGGGCGTCCTCGAAGCCATCGCCTCGAAAAAGGCGAAAGGGGACGAGTAGGATATAGCACGC
>NZ_CDWWXA010000071.1:0-11740 GCF_977971845.1 Frankia sp. CeCAU1
GTGGGATCACAGGCAGGGTCTGGTCGGGTTCGTGCGGGCGGTGGGGCCGGTCGGGTGAGCATCGGGCGAACGGCCCGGTGGGGGCCATCAGCCGGGGCAGCTGGTGATCCAGATGGTCACGGAGCCAGACAGCCATGCCGGTCTGCCCGTTCAGGCGCAGGTGCTCGAAGGAGCGCCACAACGCTTCTAACCGCAGGGCCGCCTCGACGTGGTCCCACCACTGCGGGCACCACCGCCATTCGCCGCCGAGCGGCCGGGCGAACACCGGGGCGAAGAACTCGGCGACCCAGGTCTGCAGGTCCGGATAGCACAGCGCAGCAGGTGCCTGCGCGTCAGCGGGCGTCTGCAGTGCGCCGTCGGTGGACGCGGCTGCCGCGGCGGCGAGGTCGTAGACGGTCTTCTCCAGGCGGGCCACCTGCACGGCGAGATCGTCAACTGTGGGTGACGGGGCGGTCATCGATCGACTCCGATGCGGTGTGGTGGCCGCCGGCCCGGGCGGTGAGCTCGGCGGTGGCCTCCGCGACCGCCGCGGCGATCTCGGCGTGGTGGGGGCCGGTGTACCAGGGGCGTAGCGCGAGCACTGCGGCGCGGGCGCCGGTGGCCAGCAGCAGCGCCCACCCCTTGGGGATCGCCCGGATGTCTCCGGGTTCGAGGATGCGTTGTCGGCGGGCGGACACCGACAGGCTCGCACCCTGGCGGCTGCGGGTGACCGACTCGGTGTCCACCTCGTGCTCGCCCACCAGCCGGGAGACGTCTTCGGCCAGGCGGGCGTCGTCGATACCTGCCCCAAGGATCTTGATTGTGCTGGCGGACCACAGCGCGTCCATGCCGGGCTCCCCCCATACCCGCACGCCTTGGCGGTAGCTCTGCAGGATGGTCAGCGGGACGACCCCGCGGGAGCCGAGGTGGGAGTACAGGTCCGGTAGGTCCTGGATCTTGCAGACGTTCGCGGCCTCGTCCAGGACCGTGACCATCGGTGGGTCGAGCCGGCCGCCGCGAGATTCGGCGCGGCGTACCGCTGCGCGCAGCACCTGGTCGGTCAGCGCGGCCACCAGCGGGCTGGCCGCGCCTTCGTCGTCTTTGGACAGCAGATAGAGGGTGTCGTTGCTGGCGGCGAACGCGGCCATGTCCAGTTCGACGGTGGCCGCACTGGGGGTGACCCAGCGTTGGATTCGTGCGTTGCGCAGGCACTTCGCCGCCGTCCTGGCGGTTTCGTAGACGCCTTCACGGGTTTCAGGGGCGCCTCTTTGCCGGCCGCGCAGCCCGGCGGCGACCGTGGGGAAGCCGCCGGCTGCGAGCAGCTCGGCGGGTAGCGGGGAGCCGGAGTCGTTGAGCCACTCGTAGACGTCGGTGAGGGTGCGTTTCGAGACGGCGGCGGCCAGCAGCAGGCTGGCAAGCAGGTCACCGGCGGCGGCGGACCAGAAGTCGCGGTTCTTGTCCCGGATCTCCTGGAGGAAATGCCCGGCGAGCCGGTCTGCGTCCTCGACGCCGGCGACGGCGGCCAGCGGATTCCACCACCAGGTCTGCTCGGCGTAGGCGACCTGTTGGGGATCGAACACCCACACCCGGCTGTGGGCGGCGCGCAGGGAGGCGGTGGCCGCCCACAGGTCGGCTTTGTTGCTGGTCGCGACCGCCGCGCCGGGGGCATCGAGGATCATCGGCACGGCCAGGCCGGTGGTCTTGCCGGCCCGCGGCGCCATCACGGCCAGGGCGACGTCCTCCCAGGTGCCGCGCAGCGGCGGGCCGGTGGGCACGAGATCGCCCAGCGGCCAGCCGGTCTGCGTCGGGGATAGTCGGCGGCGGTCGAGCGCAGCGAGCGACGGGCACAGCTTACGGGCACGCTTGGCCACCCCGGCCGGGGTCAACGCGGCCAGGTCGTCCGGGCCGGCCAGCGACGGCAACGCGAGCCGCCAGCGGGTTTCGCGGTGGCGGCGGAACGTCCAACGCCGCCAGCGGCGCGTGACGAGCACGACCAGGACCCCAACGGCCGACATCCACAGCAGCCCGCTGGCGATCAGCCAGCCGGTGGCCACCCCGGGCCAGGCCAGGTCAGCGCGGCCGCGCAGCAGGTAGCCGGCCATGTCGGGCAGGGGGGCGACCTGGCCGCCGCCGACGGCAGCGGCCAGCCGGGCGGTCAGCCATACCAGCCCGAACACGACGGTGGAGATCCACAACAGGCCGAGTAACACCCAGGGGGCAGCCTCATACCGGCAGGCGCCCGGGCGGCTCACCGGAGGTCCCGGCGGATTGCCTGGTCGGAGTCGTACAGCGTTACCTCGTCGGGGGTAAGCGTCATCTGCACCGGGATCCCCAGCCTCCCCCCAGTTTTGATCATGTATTTACCGCGGCCGGGGTGCAGGTGACTCGACTGCCAGGAGTCCGGTGCCGACCAGCTCGTGACCATCTCTCCCTCGGCGTCGGTCAACGGGGTGATCTCCTGTACCCGGGTCAGTTCCCGCGGCGGGAGCCCGGCCAGCACCGTGATCGCGGCCCTGTCGATAAACCCGCGTGCTTTGGCCCGGTCCTCCTCGGTGACCAGCGCGTCGAGGTCGGCCAGCGAGTGGGTGACCATGAGGCTGGCCATGCCGCGGGCCCGGTTGAGCCGGGTGAGCGTGTCGGCGTGCTCGACCAGACCGGGGGCGCCGCGCAGCGCCCGCCACAGCTCGTCCATGACCGCGACGAAATGCCGCCGGGGGGCCAGGCCGACGTCGGCGAGCGCGGCGGCGCCGTCGACCGCGCCGTGTCCGTAGGCCCAGGTGCACAGCAGCGCGGCGGCTAGCAGGGTGTCCCCGGCCGCGCCCACCCGGGAGATGTCCACCGAGACTGCCGGGGCATCTAGGTCGATCGGCCGGCTGGTGGGCCCGTCGAACACCCCCGCCAGCGATCCTTCACACAGCAGGGCCAGGGATGCGACCAGGCCGGCGACCCTCTCGGCGTAGCTGGCCAGATCGCCGGCACGGGCCGCGGCGCGTAACTGGTCGGGACCCTCGTCCAGGACACGCAGCACATCCGGCACGGTCGGGGGCACCTTCAAACGTTCGTCGAGCAGGTCGATCGCCCGGCCGAGGATGACCTCCTCGATGTTGAGGATCCGGCCGCCCCGCACCAGGCGGATCAGCGCCAACAGCAGCGCGAGGCGGCGGCCGCGGACCTCCCACCGCAGCGCCGCGGCATCGGCGGGATCCATCCGGGTCAGCGCCTGTCCCAGAGGACCGGCGTCCAGCGGGTTGATCCGGTCCATACCGCGGCCCACCCGGATGATCTGACCGCCCAGCGCGTCGATGTGGCGGACGTAGTCCGGTTTGGTGTCCCCCAGGATCAGCGCGCGCACGCCGGTGGCGACCATCCCGGTGATCAGACGGTGGGTCAACGCGCTCTTGCCGACCCCGGGCTGGCCGAGGATGAACATCCCCGGGTTGGTGACCAGACCGGCGCGCAGCCAGGCCAGCGGGTCCAGGCAGACGGTTTCCCCCCACAGCATGTGCCGGCCGACGGGCACCCCGGCGATCGGGGAGCCGGAGCCGGCGACGAACGGGAACAGCCCAACGGCCTGCACCGTGGTCGCCTGATATTCCGGTGCGACGACGACATGCCCGGCCCGACCGGCGCCGGGTGTCTTCCATCCCCAGGCCGGGGCAAGCGGTTCGGCAGCGGCCGCGGGCATCGTCTCCCCCGGCGGGATCACCGCCGGGGCATGCGCCAGCAGCGGCGCCCGGGTCGGTGGGGCCGGGCTGCGGCGTACCGGTAGTAGCCGGGGCATCAGTGCGGCCACCGGGTGGCGAGCGCCGGCGGGCAGATCCCGCACGGCAGCGTGACGGCGAACCCGGCCGCCTGCGCCCCGTACATCCGCCGCAGCCGGATCTTGGCGGTGTCGGCGCGGGCCTCCAGGTCCGCGACGGCCTTCGGGAGATCCTCGGGCCGGCTGCTGTCGACGGTAACCGTGGCGTACAGCGACATGAGCACCACGCCGGCGCCCTGGGCTTCTTCCCGGGCGGCCCGGGCCGCCGCGGCGGCGTCCGCGTTGTCGCGGGCGGTAGCGTCCCGGCCAGTGCGGGCCCGGTAGAGCGCCCGGAACGTGGCGGCGTTGACCTCCGTCTCCAACGTCCGGGCCGCGACACCGGCGAGCATGGGCCGGTAGAGCATCGTCACCCGTGTCGGCCAGGGGCCTGGCGCGAGCAGGCGAGCCAGCACATCGGAGTGCACCAGCTGGCGGGGGGCCTCCCGCCAGCCCCAGGAGGTGCTCAGTCCGGAGTCGTGTCGGTAGGCGTCCCAGGTTTCGCGTGCAGCGACCGGCCCGGCGTCCGCCCAGCGCAGCAGCCTCCGCTCGCCGCGGGCGCTGCCTTCCAGCAGCCGGATGACCTCTCCCCGCCTGGCCGGGTCGAACGCGACCCGCACGGCGCCAGCGAGCTCGGCCGCGCTGGCCCGGCCCAGCACCGTGACCCCGCAGCCACCCAGCGCCGATTCCAGCCCGATCAGGGTGCGGGAGAACTCCACCGCCGCGTCCAGTACCTTCGCTGGTCGGGTCGGCGCGAACCGCGGATCGAACGTGATCGACACCCGGGTGTCGACGTCGGCCGTAGTGTGCGGGGAGGCCACCAGGTCGTGCACGAGCTGCCGGGCCACGGAGGGTGCGGCAGGGTCCAGCGTGCCCAGGAGGGCGTCGCGCAGGGTCGTGCCTGGGTCTGGTGCGGTGTCCACAGTGACCGCGACCCAGCGCACCGCCGGCAGGTAGCCGAGGCTGGCCAGCCAGCCGCCCCAGGACGCCGTCCAGGTGTCCGCGTCCGAGCCGGCCAGCCAGGTAGAGGTGGCCGACACCCGTATCGTCGCGGTCAGCAGGCCGGTGCGGCGGTCCCAGACCAGCCCGTAGCGGCCCCCGGCGCCGTCCTCGACGTCGACGAGGGCCATCGGGGCCAGCACCCCGGGCAGCTGCCAGGCCCGAGGGTGGACCACCAGCACCCCGCCGTCCCGCCGGTTCCAGCCGCGCAGCACCGCATACCGCCAGCGGACGTGCTGCACCAGGACATGCAGCAGCGGGATCCCGTCCCAGCGGGCCACCGTCACTCCCAGCAGCACCGCCAGCGGCGGGCCGAGCACCAGCAGCGCCCGTGGGCGGATCGTGGCCGCCAGCAGCACCAGTGCGAACATGCCCAGGGCGGCCAACGTCTGCCCGGTGGTCAGACCCATCAGACCCAGCCCGCGGGCCCGCCGCCAGCCACCGTAGGTCCGTACCGGCGTCGGCTCGGTCATGTCCCCTCACCCCCACCCTGGGTTCCGATCGGCGACGGTCCTGTCGGCGGGGTCATCCTGGCGGCCGCGGTCTGCCCCGCGCCGCGGACAGCCTCAGGGGCCGCGCTCGCTCCCGGGGGACCGGCGGCCGTACCGGGCGAACCGGGCGAACCGGGCGAACCGGGCGGCCCGCCTGCCGGTTGCCTGCCTGTCAGGGCCGCTCCGGACGGTGTCCCGCCTCCACTGGTACCCGCCGGTGGCTCACCCTCCGCCAGGGATTGCATGTACCGGGCGTGCGCGGGGGCTGGCCAGCCACCCGCGGGTGCCCCACTCCTGGCGCCGCGCAGGCCCGCAGCCGCCTGCAAGGCGAAACCGATGGATGTCAGCAGCTGCCCGTCTCCGCCGTCCTGCCCGGCTTGGGCGACGGTCCAGTTGAACAGGCGCATCAGCGCCGGCAGCGCCAACACCGCCATAATGATCATGGTGAAGCCGGTGAACACGGTGCGGGCGTCCTCACCGTGGCCGGCCAGCGTGAACGCGGTGGCGTAGACCAGGGCAGCGGTCGGCTTGTAGAACACCAGCGCGGCGGCCCACCCGGTGACCCGGGGGAACCAGCCTTCCGTCACCGAGGTCATCTTCCCCGCGGCGGCGAGCTGCAGCGCAGCGACCAGGATGGGAATCGCCCCATCCCGGAAGATCATGAGAACCGCTTGGATGAAGCTGGCTAGGAAGGCCAGCAGACCCAGCAGGATCAGCACTAGATAACCGCCGTGCGTGCCTGTCAGTGTGAGGATCTTGGTCATCCGCTCGGCGAACTCGTTATCCGTGCTGGTGTTGAGCACCCAGGTGGAGAATGCATCCCCCGCATTGACCAAGGCCGCGATCAGCGTGGTGCCAACCCCGGTGGCGACCGCATAAGTGATCAGTCCGCGGCCGGCGCGGACCAGCGGATTGACCCGCCGCTCCAACGCGAGCCGGATGCCCTGCACCATCAGCCCGCCGACCAACATCACCACCACGATCGGCAGCAGGAAACCCCGGATCATCCCGATCGTCGCAACGTCCCCCTTGAGGTTGATGGAGGGCACATTGACCCACCAGGACGTCGACATCCTCACCATCCAGCCGACCGCGTCGGCGACCCTGTCGGCGACCACCTCGAGGAACATGTCGAAGATTGCTTCGGCTACATCACCTGCGAAGATTTCTTTGAATATCTCTTTCGCAAGATCTTTGATTCCATCTTTGATATAGCACAGCACATCAAAAGGCACACACACGGCGGACTCCTTAAAACTGGGCGAGCATCCTGAAGCCTGCGGTGTCCGTCACCTGCGATCCGGCGTTTCTCCAATCCCCGCCTGACGGAGCGACGACCTTCCAGTCATCGTCGACCCAGCGCACTTCGACCCGCACTGCCGCCAGCAGGGGCTGGCCCTTCGCCTGGATCAGGAGGAGCAGGTAACGCACCATCGCCGTGTCCTGGGAGTAGCTCTCCAGTTGCCAGCCGATGATCCGGGAGTCTGATCCTGCGATCCGCTCCCCCGGGCCAGGCATGTCTTGACGCCCCTCGCGCTGGGCGGCGGCTAACAGCGCGGTGCGGTTATCCCCGATGACCTGCCGTTCGATGGTGGGCCGCCACACCGACTCGCCAAGGGTCCCGGCGGTCCGGTAGGCGATGTTGATCGCGGCCAGCACGCTGCCGATCCGTGAGCGAGCAAAACCCGATGCGAGGAACCCGTCGAGATGCGCCGGCCCTGCCGCGACCGACCGTGGCAGCCGCAGACCGCCGATAAAGTCGTAGAACGTAACGTCGTCCGCCCCCGGGGGCGGTGACACCGGGGGCGGTGACACCGGGGGCGGTGACACCGGGGGCGACGATTCGAGCCCAAAGCTGGGCTGCCCGGCCGCCTCGACGGTGCTGGTGCTGGTGTGCCCAGGGCCAGCCGGCCGGGAGGATTTGTCGCCGCCGGTGAGCCGTATGCCGACGAGGCCCCCGGCACCGACCAGCGCCACGGCGGCGATGACCAGGACCATCGGCCGGCGGGCTCCCTGGCCCGTCATTGGATGAACGCCGAGACGAAGGACCCCGCCAGGAAGATCAGGCTCATCGCCGCGAGCGCCCACGGCACACCGGCCGCGCCCTCCACGCTCATCTGGGAGCGGTTCCGACGACCGAGCGCCATCATGATCGCGCAGATGAGCAGTCCAACCACACCAGCGACCAACCCTCCGTACTTCAACCAGCCCACCACCATGTTCACGGTTTCTTGCACCCCCTCGGGTGCCTGGGGGCGCGGGTTGGGCACGAGCGGATCGATGGCGGCCAACGACTGCAGAGCGATGATCAGCACGAAAAGGTCCCTCCTGTTCAGGCACGGCCAGCGCGGCGCGAATGTCCGCCACCACAGATCTGATCTTGGCTGGCGGTGGCTCGTCGAACGGATCCTCGAGGTAGCGGAGGTAGCGGAGGTAGCGCCAGCGCTGCACATACGGCACCTGGACACGACATCCACCCGGTCGCCAGCAGCCGTGCGAGGGTCGATGCCCCGGCGCCCCCGTGACAGCCCACCACGCGGCAGCCTCCCGGACCCGTAGTCGGACGCTTTCGGGGACGCCCGGCAGCGGCCCGCGACACCGTCGCCGTGGAGGCGCCCGCTAACGCGGTCACGTTCTTGATGCTGTTGCCCATCCCGGATTCCTCCTCGTCCCCAACGCACCCGCCGGAACCCCCACCTGGCCCATCCACCAGGTGACCTAGATCATGTCGGGAACGGTACGCCGACCTCGACGGTGCTTGCAAGCGCTTGCATCAGGCTGGTGCGCGGCGTATCACTGAACACGTCCGATGCGGACACCCCCGCATGGCTGCCGACCCGGGCTTCCCCCGCACAGCGACCACACGCACGCCGCCCGGGGTTCTTCCGGATCTCGGCGACCTGAGGGGTACGCGCCTTCCTGGGCGGTCGTCCGCACCTGCTGCTGTCGGCATCCACCCACCCGTGGGAAGGCACGTGCGCTACGCACTACCGGGTCTCGGCCGCCTCACCGACTTCACCGTGCTCGCCGCCAACGACGGGTGGAACCTGCTGCACCTCCAGACACCACCGGTAATGCCCTTCGACGCATCCGAGTACGAAACCAGCTACGACCACGCCAGCTCGACCAGCCAGAGACCAACTCAATTTAACAAAGTATTTAACGGGTGCATCCGTTAGCGACTCCGCGGAAGCCAGGGTTGTCTAGGAACTCGCTTTGGATCTTGTTTCTGTGTGCTGTGAATAGTCTTCGAGGAGAAGTGCGAGGGCAGGCCAGCGATCGCCCTGATCTTTGCCGATGGCGGCTTCGCCGGACAGTTCGTCCAGTGGGCGGGCCAGTACCTGAGGAAGACCGTTCTGGAAGACCGTTCTGATCGTTCGGAAGCGACCCGGCCAACGCACGTTCGAGGTTCTCGAGAAAAGGTGGATCGTCGAACGCACCCCGTGCGCCGCGAGGCACTCTGTTGTATCCCCGGTTCAGCCGGGAGGGACTTGGAGGGAGGTTCCTGGGCCGGATGGCTGGCCTGGGTCCGAAAGGTGAAGGGGACCAGGTGATCGGACAACCCAGCCTCGGGAGGTATGAGTAATGCAGAGCGCCGCAACGGTGCTGGATGTCCTGCGTCACTGGGAGCCGGATGATCGGGAAACCATCAAGTCCGGTTCGGCGGGAGGCCGCGCGGAAAAGGACCAGCTCAAGCTGGCACCTCGCTGCGCGACCGGCCCATCAGCCTGGATCACCGCACATCGACGTCTCGCCCGTGACTACGAAACCCACCCCGCCCGCTCCGAAGCGATGATCCACCTGGCAATGATCAACAATACAGCCAGGCGCGTAACGGGCGAGACCACCCCCACCTGGCGAGGAACCTAAACCCGAACCAAAAAGAACCCGCAGGATCGAACGCCCTGAGTTCATCTTTTCCAATCAAGAGATCACCGATGGTGTCGCGCCGCTGGAGGTTCGGGAACCGGTAGCTGTCCCGGCACCTCCGCGAACGACTGAGGAGGCCGCACAATCATGCCCGATACCGACCTGCCGCTGGTGTTGTTGTCCAATCGCGGTCCGGTGAGTCACTACCGCGACGGTTCCGGGGAGCTGAAGACTAACCGCGGGAGCGGTGGGCTCGTGTCGGCGCTGTCCGGCCTCGCCGAACGCCTCAGCGAGAACGGGGTCGTCTGGGTTTGCGGGGCGTTGACCGACGCGGACGTCACCGCCGCCGCCCGTCACAAGGACGGCTTAATCCCTATACAACCGCGTGTTGTCGACGGCAAGCCCGAGGGCCCGAAGATCGATATGCGGATGGTCGACACCGACAAGGAGGCCTACCACAAATTCTACGAGGTGTGGTCGAACCCGATCCTGTGGTTCATCCAGCACGAACTCTACAAGAGTGGCGACTGGCAACTTGAGATCACGCAGGAGACACGCGACGCCTTCGAGCGCGGCTACGCCGAGGTAAACCGCGTCTATGCCGATGCAGTCATCGACGAGGTCCGTAAGCGCGACAGCAAGGCGTTGGTAATGTTGCATGATTATCACTTCTATCTGGTGGCCGAACGGGTCCGGGAACAGTGCCCGGATACCATGATCACACATTTTATCCACATTCCCTGGCCGAGCCCAGAGGCGTGGCATATCCTCCCGGAGGATATCCGTGAGCGGCTGTTTCGGGGCCTGCTCGGCAACGACATCGTCGGCTTCCAGACCCGCAGCGCCGCACGTAACTTTGCGCTGTGCGCCCAAGAGCTGCCCGGCGTTAGGGTCGAGAGGGACCCGGATAATCCGGACACGCTGGAGGTACATGTAGACGGCCGCACCGTCCGGGTCCGCCATTACCCGATCTCAGTGAACCCGGAGGCGTTGAAAGAGATCCAACGCACACAGGAAGTGCAGAAACACATCTCCGAACTGGAGAAGAAATTCCAGACGGAGGATCTTCAGCTCATCCTGCGGGTGGACCGCACCGACCCGAGCAAGAACGCCGTGCGCGGGTTCGATGCCTTCGGCAAGCTGCTCGATAATCATCCTGAACTGGTCGGGAATGTCCGCTTTCTGGCACTGCTGCAAAAGAGCCGTACGAACGTGCCCGCGTACGCCGACTACATCAAGAAGATCGATGATAAGGTCGCCGAGATCAACGCACGGTACGCTCCGGACGGGTGGCAGCCCATCGATCTGCACTACGTCGAGGATCTCCCACTCGCAGTCGCGGCGTACTCGATCTGCGATGTGATCATGGTTAACCCTGTTGCGGACGGTATGAACCTGGTGGCCAAGGAGGTCGCGGTGCTGGCCAAGGAGGTCGCGGCGCGCAAGCAACGCTGCGGCGTGCTGGCCCTGTCAGAGAAGGCAGGCGTCTACGAAGAACTCAGCGAGTATGCCGTCACGTTGGATCCCTTTAGTATCGATCAGATGGCGGGCGCTCTCTACACGGCGCTGAACTTGGAGGAGGAAGATCGACGCGAGCGCCTGAAGAATGCTGCCAAGCAGGTAGAAACACATCATGTGGAAGATTGGCTGAACGCTCAGTTGAAAGATATCCCGCCTTTACGTCAACTGTCAGGATCACCGAAAGCTTACCCAGCCCCGCATCAGGCAGCTTACCCAGCCCCTATTCGCCCGTCATCTGGTCGAGCATGTCCAGCACCAGGCGCCGCTTCTTCCGGTAGCGGACTTCATAGGGTAGACCGGCACGAGCCCGCAGCCAGCGAGCCTGCCCGGCAGCCGCCTGGTCGCTGACGGCGCTGACGCCCCTGTGCTGTCAACTACCCTGAGTGGCTGGTGGGTGTGTGCGCGAGATGGCGTGACACTGTCGCATCGGCGGAGTCCGGCATCGCGAATCCTGATCAGTCATGATCGGCTGATGCGTCGAGGTCGTGTCTGTCCACCGGTTCCGGCGTCGGAGTTCGCGGGGTTCCGGTTCCCACCGGAAGTGATCATTCTGGCGGTGCGGTGGTACCTGCGGTTCGCGTTGTCGTACCGGGATGTCGAGGAACTGCTCGCCGAACGTGGCCTCGACGTTGACCACGTCACGATCTACCGCGGGGTGCAGCGCTTCACGCCCTTGCTGGCCGAGACGGCCCGGGCGTGTCGTCATCGGCCTGGGGACAGGGGGTTTGTCGATGAGACCTATGTGAAGGTCGCCTGCCGCTGGACGTACCCGTACCGGGCGGTCGACCAGTACGGGCAGGTCATCGACGTCCTGGCCAGCACCCGCCGCGACCAGGCCGCTGCCCGGCGCTTCTTCGTTCGAGCACTGGCCCAAGGCCGCCGGCCAGCCGAGGTCACCACCGGCAAGACGCCGGTCTACCCGCCACTCCTCGACGAGCTGCTTCCCGAGTCCTGCCACGCCGACGCCGCCCGGGAGAACACCCGGATCGAAACCGACCACGGCCGCCTGAAAGCCCGGCTCCGGCCGATGCGCGGACTGAAACGACTGCGCTCGGTCCGGGCGGGTAAGAGCCTGTTTTGGATC
>NZ_CDWWXA010000071.1:12213-17629 GCF_977971845.1 Frankia sp. CeCAU1
AGTCTACGGCTTCTTTGACCGGTGGAAGAAAAAAGGCGTGACCGCCGGGACCCATGACGCGCTGCAGGGCTCCGGCAAGTTCGCGATTTGGATGGTGATGGTCGTGTTGCCGGGTGTGATGGTGGCTGTGTATGGGTGGGATGGTTCTGGGTGGGTCGTCTCCCGTTGCAGGTCGCGGGATCTGATGGGTGCGGGACACGCCGGGGACACGTGTCGCTGACAGAAAAGCAGGCACGCCGCTTGTAGATCACGCAGATGTCGAAGTCTTCGTGCTCTGGGGTGCGGTGTGCCTGCAGGGTTATTGTCTCGTGCTGCGGCTGTGGTGGCGGGACCGGCCGCCGGTTCACGAACCGCTCCGGGTGCGCGGTGTAGGCCGCGTCGAACACCCGGGCCCGGGCGGCGTGCGCCTGCTCGGTAAACGTTCAGTGCCCTCGCGGAGGGTGCTGGTTTCGGGGTGGCAGTAGCGGGCTGTGACGGCTGGGCCGAGTGGTCCGGCTGTGTGGGCTTATCGGGTCTGGCCGTGTGTCGACGCCGCGCACGGGTTGAGGACCCACTTTGATTGCTTCGTGCCTGATCCGGACGGTCCGTCGCGTGACGCGCTGGTCTGGCTTGTCCTCTGGCAGGCACGGCAGAACAGCCAGCTGAAGGCGATCGTCGAGAAGCTCGCCGCGGCGAACGCTGACCTGACGGCGGCGAACGGGGTACTGGCCGGCCGGTTGGGCCGGGTGGAGCACCTGCTTTCGCGCACCAGCGCGAACTCCTAGAGTCCGCCGTCGAAGGACGATGAGCCGGGACGGACGCCGCCGAAGGGCAAGGCGCCCCGCGCCGGGACGCGGCCGCGGGGCGGGCAGCCCGGCGCGCCGGGCTCGCACCTGGCCTTCACCGACGCTCCCGACGGCCGGCTCGACCGGTTCCCCGAAGGGACGTGCGGCTGCGGGACGGTGCTCGGCGGGGCGGTCGGCCGGGGTGAGGCGGTCGATCTCGGCATCGTCGACCGTTACCAGCAGACCGAGATCCCGCTGGTAACGGCGACGGTCACCCAGTACGACCAGCACGCGGTGCGCTGCCGGTGCGGAAAGGTCCACACCGCGCCCCGCCCGGACGGGGCGCGGCCTGGGCCGGTCGGCTACGGGCCGAACCTGATGGCCTGGTGCGTCTACCTGATGGTCGTCCATCACCTCCCGGTCGCCCGCGTCGTCGAGTTGCTCACGTCGCTGACGGGCGCGGCGCCGTCCGCCGGGTTCGTCCACTGTCTGATCAGCCGGACGGCGGCAGGGCTCGCCGGGGCCGACGCGCGGATCCGCGCGCTGATCTGCCTGGCCGCCATCGTCGTGATGGACGAGACCCCGCTGCGCGTCGGACCGCGCCTACCCCGGCCCGGCCGCAAGAAAGCCGAGAAGTACCTGCTTGTCGCCGCCACCGCGCTCTACACCCGCTTCGAGCTCGGGGACCGGGACCTGGCCACCTTCAAGGCCTCCGTCCTCCTCGACCTCGCCCGGGCCGGCGCGACCGTCGTCCACGACCGCTACCACCTCTATGACCACCCCGCGTTCGCCGCCGGCTGCGACCCCGCGGACCGCGACATCCCCGACAGCGCGGACCACGAACCAGACGAGGCTGTCTTCGCCGGCCTGCTCCACCAGGTCTGCACCGCCCACCTGCAACGCGACCTGACCGGCGCGGCCGAGGTCCACCCGGACGAGACCTGGCCCGAGCAGATCGCCGAGGCGCTGCGCGGCCTGGTCCACCACACCAATCTCGCCCGCCACGACGCCGCCCTCCCCGCACCGACCTGGCCCAGCCCACAACCCACGCGTGACCGGAGGCGCCACCCGCCGACCGGCCATCACTCGATGCCACGGAATCCCGCCGCCAGCACACGGCCTGAACGTTTACCTCCAGGATCTCGCGCCTCACGTGTTCGAGCTCGGAAAGAAGCGGTCCTCCCCGTACATGACCTTCGTGGTTCCGGTGCGACCCGAATACCGGGAGATGATTCAAGGAGCCTGCCATGTCGATGGCACATCGCGCATCCAGACGATCACCGAGCAGGACAACCCGCTGGTCGCGGAAATGCTGCGCCTGTTCACGGAGCTAACTGGGGTACCATGCCTGATCAACACGTCGTTCAACGTCGCCGGCGAGCCAATTGTCTGCTCTCCTGTGGATGCCCTGTCCTGCTTCCTCAAAACAGAGATGGATCACCTGATTCTCGGCAACTTCCTGGTCTCTCGCGATCTGGGCCACTGAACACGCCGCATCGCGGTCCTGCTGCTGTTGCAGCACCCCACGACCACCGCCGGATACCCGCTGCGACGAATCCGACATGCGCGCCGAGCCATGTCCAACCGGATCGCCTAGGGCTGATTTTGGAGAAGGAGACGGAAAAATTTTCCGGCGCATGGAGGTTCTGAGTCTCGCCCTTCGAAGCCAGGCCCCTATTTCCGCGCGGATTCGACCGGCTGCCGGATGATCGTACGCAGGCGGCGGGGGTCTGTCCGGCGGGCATCTGACAGATAGATCTCATGGTGACGCCCACGGGGGGTGAGGCCTTCGGCCGGCATGAACTCGTCGTGCATCCGGGAGATGGTCGGGGCCTCCTCGTCGTATGGTCCGACGTAGAGAGTCTGAACGCATGTGCCCTCGAGAAACTCCTCGAACCGGACCTTCTTCACCGCACCAAGGTCCTTCTTCTCTTGAACCCGTTCCAGTGCCGATTCAACGATCGCCGAGGTAATCCAGTCGGGCTGGAAGATCATGATGGTCCAGTCCCACCTGCCCTTTTCTCGGGTATGGAAGACCTGCAGGTCCTTCGCGGACCACAGACCCTCCAGCGGAGCCACGGTGTGCGTCCGCTTCAGCTCGTCCTTGGCGACGGCGCGCACGGCATAGGAGGTCGTGTAGAGCGCGGTTACCACCTCCGCGTATTCCGGGGCGGTATTGGGGTCGCCGTGGCCATCCGCCATGAGGAAGTGCGCCCGCGGAACGTCGATGATCTCGAACATGTTTTGCTTCGACGAATAGAGTCTGGGATGTTCCTTCTTGACGCTGAAGTTGCTGTGCATCAGTGAAATCCTCCGAACATATCGAGCGGCGTCGCTGTCGTTGAGCCTAGTGCTGCGACCGGCGTCGCAGGCTGTCGGGTGGATGTGTCGTCCCAGACATTCTGGCAGGTTCGCGGCATGATCTGGCAAAACCCTTGGATCATTCACGGCGAGGCGCGCGGCGTTCTGGCCGAGGAGCGGATCCAGGCGGTGTCGCCAGTTCCTGCTCGCGAGATGTTCGCCGCGGAGGGGCGGGGTTGGACGCGACACAGGACCACCTCACGGCGTCCGGCAAATTGGGCGGAATCAGGTAGATGAGTAGCTCACAGCAGCATCGCTGACGCGCAAACTACTCGACCTCATCCGGATAGCCGGATCGTGGGGCCGCCGAATGCGCGAAGGACCTGACGCGGCAGGTAATGGGAATCGTCGAATCGTCGAAGCCGCGTATGACGACGATCATCCAGACGCCCGGCGGATCCGCAATATTCTTGAGCGCTGCGGATAGCGTCTTTCGTACAGGAGACGACCGCGGGCACACGGCGGTATGGCGAAGCCGGGCGGTCAACATCGCCTGGCCAGACTCTGGATCTTCGTCGCGGCACGCTGTAGCACCGGGTGCTACGCTGGCATGGTGAGCACTCCTGAGATCACGCAGCGGGACCTGCGGTCGAGGTCGCGGGAGATCATGGACGCCGTCGAGCATGGGCAGTCGTTCACGGTCACTCGGGATGGTCACCAGATCGGGCAGCTCGTCCCGATCCGGCGCCGGCGCCGGTTCGTCTCGCGGCAGGAGTTCGCCGCGATGTCACGCAACGCACCTGACACCGGCCTGGAGGCGTTCCGCGCCGACCAGGAGGCGGCGGCCGACCACGAGGCGACGAGCGCCTATGACCAGTGAGCCCGTCCGGCAGGGCCTGCTGGATACCAACATCCTGATCCTGCGCCGCTGGGTGAACGTGGCCGAGCTTCCGGACGAGATGGCGATCAGCGTGGTGACGCTGGCGGAGCTGTCCGCCGGGCCGCACCAGGTCCGCCGTAACGACGAGCAGGACCTGTACGACGAGCATGAGGAACGGGCACGGCGGATGGAGATCCTCCAACGTGCCGAGAACGAGTTCGATCCGATCCCGTTCGACGCCGAGGCGGCGCGGGTCTACGGCCGACTGTCCGCGGCCGTCGTCGCCGCGGGCCGCAAGCCACGTCGCCGGACCGCGGACCTGATGATCGCCGCCACGGCGGTCGCGGAGGACCTTCCACTGTTCACCACCAACCCCGGCGACTACACCGGCCTGGAAAGACTTTTGCGCGTCGTCCCGGTCACGAGGCCGCCTGTACCCCAGGAGAAAAAGCCCTGACTCAGCCAGGGGAGGCCGCCGTGCCGAGGTGCGGGCACTACTGTGATCGTCATGGCGGAGAAAGTTCCGGCTGACGCGTCCAAGCGCTCGATGTCCCAACAGCGCGAGGAGGCATTGGTGCAGGCGATGTTGCACTATCAGGTGCAGATCGAGCCCGACGAGCCCGGACCGGTTCTTGATCTCGCGGCCCTTGGCTTCGTCAACAACGCATGGCGTAACAGCCCGGTGGAAGACTGGCACAGCGAGGGTCGGCTGGGCGACGGTGACATGTTGCGGATCAACGCCCACACCAGCTGGAGAGTCCGGGAGATCCTTCGCCGTTGGCGCCGTGAGCAGGGGCTCGACCCGGATCGGCGGCTCTCGACGTGGGAGATCCTCGACGTGGAGGACGTCAACTGGCTGGCGGTGCGGATCTGGCGGTGGCTGGTGAACCCCTCCCGTCGGCTTGTCACGGGATCGACCCTCGTGGAACTCGCCGGGGCCGACCTTGACGAATACAGCGACCACGCCGAGCAGGTGATGAGCGGCTTCCTCGCGTCCGTCGAGGAAGACGGGGTGGGCTATGCCTTCTGGCGGGCCGCGGCCCACGGAGGCCTAGCCTGCACCCACTGGTGGGGAGCGCCCAGCTGGCCCCAGATAGTCGACCGGTTCCTACACGCTCTGGACGCCCCCGAGGACGCGCACTGGCGTGACGTCGCTCGATGGGAGGAGATCGTGGGAGCCGCACCCTCACAGGGCGTGGACCGCGCCGAGCTGCGCCGCCTGCTGACCAGCAAGCCCTGGGCACTTACTCCCGAGACAGCGCAGTGGGTTGTCCGCGCCGGTATCCGCTTCTTCCGCACGCCGCTCCCCCTGATTCCCGAGACCGTCTACGACGCCCTCCCTCAATGACGTTCCCGGTTGATCGGCCCGGCGTCGTCAGGACCCCGCAGCCCGCCGACCAGGTGGCCGGTGGGCTGCGAGGATCGCCCCGTTCTGGCTGATCACGAGGCGGGTCGAGGCTCCCGGTCGGTG
>NZ_CDWWXA010000071.1:18027-25165 GCF_977971845.1 Frankia sp. CeCAU1
GCGTTTTGACCGCGCCGGCCTCGGTGCGGTCGCGATCGGGCAGTAGCGATGGCCCGCCGTTCAACGGTCAGATCGGTTCGATGAGGATGTCGGCGCGGTCGAGGGCGGCGGTGTAGGCGGTGAGGTCGTCCGGGTCGCTGGTGAGGATCTGGGCGGGGGCGTGCAGTGCGGCGGTGATGACGACCAGGGCGTCGATGACGTCCGGCCGCTTCTTCGTGGGGAGTGTGGCGTCGGCGAGCATGGCCCCGGCCCGTTTGTAGGAGTCGAGGGTGAAGGTTCTCGCACAGGCGACGCAGCCGGCGGGGATGTTCGCCGCGCCCCGGATGGGCGGCGTGCTCTCGCGGGTCTGCGGCACGGTGCAGTCCTTCAGATATTGGCTGAAGGCGTGGACCGTTTTCGGGTCCGGTCGCCAGGCCTGGGCCAGGACCGGGCCGATGAGAACCGGCCGGTGTGGCGCCGCGCGTAGGCCGTGGTGAAGTAGTCGCGCCGTGGGGCTGTCGCGTAGGAGCGCTACGAGCATCCCGGTGTCGTAGACGACGGTGCGGGTGGTCACGCGACGCTCGCGGTGTCCGATCCAAGCGCGCGGGCCAGGACCCGGTGGACGAGGGCCTGCTCGTCCGTGGTCAGGGCGTCGAACGAGGGCGGGTCCGCGTCGGGGAGGTCGGCGGTCTGCTCCAGGGCGGCCTGGTTGCGTGCGTCCAGTGCCGCGAAGGCCGCGGTGGCGGCGTCGTCGCGTGCCATCTGGGCGACGGCTGCCGCGATCATGTAGGCGGAGACGTCCATCCCTGCCGCCTCCGCGTGCGTTCTGATCGCGGCCTGGACCTCTGAAGCCGTCGAGATCGTGAACCGGACGTTCGGCATGCCGCCATCGTAACACGGCGTAATACGTCGCCATGGTCTTCTTGGTGGCCCGTCAGGCAACTCGGCTGGGGGCCAGGTGGCCTACTCGGGCTCCAACTCGGCTGGAGACGGTAGTCGACCCGGACATCGGCGTGCCATGGATGCCGGGCCGCGGGCCGCGCCCGGCCCCGGCCCCGTACGGTTATCCGGCGGCAGCAGCTGGCGTGTCGGTTGTGGACGCACGACGGCGCGGGCGCGCGGTTCCGCTGGTAGACGGCCTGTTTGCGTGCTGGGGGATGGCGATCGCGGGCCCGGGAATCATGGGCCAGCGGTTCGGGTTGTGCCCGGTTCTGTCCTTGCGATAGGGGTTCACTGCCCGGGCGTCGGTGACCTGGGCGGCGACCTGGGTCGGTTCTGGGGGTGCCGGCGGGGTTCTGCCCGACATCACGGTTGAGGCGACCGTGACCGTCCCAGTCCAGGACATGCAGGTTGTCAACAACCAGGGCGGTGGTAGCTGAGCAGCACCTCGGACACACCAACCCGACCGCGCCAAGTCGTGCGCAGGCCCCCACCCGCCGGCCCGGCGGCGGTGCCGGTGGCGGCGCGCCGCGGTTGGCCCCCACCGCGGCGGCGGACCCCGCTGGGGCGGCTCGCGGCAGGGCTGGTCGTGGTGCTGCTATGCGGGAGCGTGCTGGCGGTGTTGTTCAGCCGGGCGCAGGACCGCCGTAGCGAGGTGCTGGTCGTGGCTCGGCCGGTCTCGCGGCCGGAACGCAGATCACCCACGCCGACTTGCGGGTGGCGCAGATCTCCGCCGATGGCCTAGCGACGGTGGCCGCCTCCGCCCGCGCGCAGGTGGTCGGCCGGATCACCGCGGTGGACCTGCTCGCGGGGCAGGCCGAACTGACCGTCGTTTCAACGTCCGTAGACGTACGTTTTCGTGCGCGGAAGGCCGCCGACGTACGTGGTTGTTCGCCAGCGTTGCTACACCCGTTGCTACACCTCCACGAGACAACCAGCAGGGGTTCCAGCCGCTACAGCGGCGCTTCCGCTCGCCCCAGCCCGCCAGGCGGCAGGGTGCGATGGCGGCCAGAGCGCCAGGCTCGACGGGTCTGCCATACCCCGCACCCGGCTGCGATCAGCAGCGGTGCTGAGGGCCGGGACCAGCGGGTTCGAAGGGATCACGACGCCTCTTCCGTCGAGCCGGGGCTGGTCGTGGCGGCCGGGGTCGTGGCATCGGCGGCGGGCGGGATGGCCAGGGGAATGACGTCGGCGAACAGCGCGTCGGGGCCGTCGAGGAACGCCGCCGCCCGCCGGCCCCGGCCATGGCGGTGCCGGGATGGTCTCGGTGCCGGCGACAAGGAACCCTGACGGTGCGGTCGGACGGGTCCCCGGTCGCGATCGCTTTGGCGCACGCCGCCTCGAGCCGTGCCGGGTTGTGCCGGTCGGCCAGGCCGATGACGCCCTGGGCGGCGCGCAGCCGGTAGAGGGCGTGTCGGCCAGCAGGGCGGGAATGAGTTCGACGCGGGCGGGGCCGATCCGCTCGACCTGGGCGCGACACCAGGCCGGGGTCCGTAGGTGGAAGGTGATCTTCTCGGGCGGGTAGTCGTTCAGGTCGGTCTGCTTGCCCCGCTCCTTACGGGGGTGGGTCTTGACGGGCTGGCCGTCGAGGATGAACTGGACCATGACCCCGGTAGAGCGGGCGTGGATGTCCGGGCCGACCTTCGCCGTCGACCAGCGCGCCGCCACGAACGGCGACGGCGGCAGCGGCCGCAACGACTCCCGCTTCGCGGCGTCGAAGACGGCCAGCGGGGCGGCGCCGTCCAACGGCCGGCACGCCCGGACACCCGCGACCTCAACGCACCAGCGGACGGCTTCGGCGCGCATCTCCTCGAGAGAGGCGAACTCTTGTCCCCGCCTCCGGCCGGGGATCACGTAACCGTCAGCTCCTCACAACCGGGGGATTTCGTGACCGTCCACACCCGACGGTGGACACCGGTCGAGGTTCGATTACCTGGGTGGTAATCGACCACCCTGGCGGGTGTGGCCCACGCTGTTCGTGGGCGCGGAACCCTGTGCCTGTGCCTGCGTCACACGTCATCGCGTCGAGGAGGCCGATCGATGTCCACAACGACGAGCCAGTTCTCGATCCGTGCTGGGGCCGGATCGGACGGGGCTGTCTGGCTGCGGCGTTTCCTTGCCCTCGACGCCGTTGTCACGGCGGTCAACGGACTCGTCTATCTGGCCGCGTCGGGGGCGTTGGGTCGGCTGCTCGGGGTGGGCAGTGATCTACTGGTCGGACTCGGCGTTTTCCTGGTCCTCTACGGCCTGGCGGTCGGTTTGCTCGCCAGCCGGACTCGGTTTCCGATACTGGCCGTCAACGTGGTGATCGAGGCCAACCTCGCCTGGGCGGTGCTCAGCATCGTCGCGCGGGTCTTCTGGTTTGACGATCCCAGCATCGCCGGGCAGGTTTGGATCCCGCTACAGGCGGCAACGGTCGGCGGTTTCGCCGTGCTTCAGTTCGCCGCCCTGCGTCGTAGCCGGGCGTGGCTCCAGGGCACCATTTCAGCACAAGAATGAAAGGGTACTAAGTTGACTACGTTCGATGCCGCCGTCCAGCGGTACTTCGCCGCTTGGAACGCCGCAACTCCCGAGGACCTGAAGGACGCGGTCGCCGCCGCGTTCACGGAGGAGGGAACCTACACTGACCCGCTGGCCGACGTCAGCGGTCACGACGGTATTGCCGCCGCGATCAGTGGCGCGCACGAACAGTTCCCTGGTTTCGAGTTCCGGCTCGCTGGTTCCCCTGACGGGCATCACAACATCGCTCGTTTCTCCTGGGAACTGGTCTCGAAGGCCGACGGCTCGGCTCCGGCCGCCGGATTCGACGTGATCACCCTTGCTGAGGACGGTCGCATCAGATCGGTCAGTGGCTTCCTGGACCGCCTACCGGGAGCCTGAACCGGCAGGCGGCATGGACCGTCGGGAAAGCTGGCCGGCCGGAAATCCGTGACGCGGAGCCCGGCCGGCACAGCCCATGGAACCCGCGCAACCACGACCGGTTACACCGACCCACCGGCACACCGCCGCTGTCTCCCAGCGGCCCGACTGGCCCGTCACCGGCGGGCGACGACGAGCGCGCGGCCTGGACGAGACACCGAGCGGTCAACGTCACCTCATGACACGCCCGTGACGGACGCGCCGTCCTGAGCGGCCTGGAGTGCCTGAGCCGTCTCCGGGTCGGCAGGTAGGAACATCTCCACCGCCAGCTCGGAGACGGTCACATCCATGGGTGTGTTGAAGGTGGTGACCGTCGAGATGAGAGACAGGGTCTTTTCGCCGGCCTGGATCTTCAGTGGCAGCGCGAGCTGGTGCTGCTCCGCGGTGGAGGTAGCCTCTTCCGCCTGGGCTGATTCTGGCCCGGGCGCCGGGTATGCTGAGACCTCATCTCGCAGTTTGCTGAGTTCACTCGAAGGCCGCAGCGCAACCTGTCGGTCAATGCGCTCCAAAAGGTGCGTGCGCCATTCGGCGAGGTTGCGGATCCGAGGGGCCAGGCCTTGCGGGTGCAGGGTGAGCCGTATGGCGTTCATCGGTGGTTCCAACAGGTGCTCCGGGAGATCGCCGAGCAGCGCCTGGATGCCGCGGTTGGCAATCAGAATTTCGTATTTACCATCCATAATCAGCGCAGGATTGGGCTCATAGGCCGCCAGCAGGTTTTTCAGTCCTGTTCGGAGAACGTACATCTGCGGGTCCTGTAGCGGCGTCTCGTTATAGACTGGAGCATAGCCGGCCGCGACGAGAAGCGTGTTGCGGTCCCGTATAGGCACCTCCAGATGCTCGGCAAGGCGCATGACCATACCCTGGCTGGGTCGAGTCCGGCCCGTCTCGATGAAGCTGATATGGCGCGCGGAGCTCTCGGCCCGCAGCGCCAGCGCGAGCTGGCTGATCCGTCGCCGCTCACGCCAGGCTCTTATCAGGGTTCCTACGTTGACATAGCTGCCCGTCTCCGGGGCGGCAATCGCCATGGAGCCCATGTTATTCGATGCTGAACGCGAGGCTGTCCGGAACGTGAGCGACATGGTCGCCGGGTATCACACCTCGTTCGATCGGGTAGCCTGGTACTGTAACGGTTTCGGCACCGGGCTCGCACGCGCATCGAGTTGCGCGACTGGCGGCCTCGTCGCGCTCGGGGGCGCAGGAGGAACAGTCAAGACTTGCGGCTGGTGATCGTTAGGCACCCTGGGTGACGGGTGTGGTGGTGGGTCGTTCGACGAGCTGGCCGCCCACGAAGACGACGCCAGCGCGGACGAGGGCGACGAGGTGGGGTGCGTTGACCGCCCGCCAGCGTGCCTGGGCGGCCTCGATGAGCTTGAACACCCTGGCCAGCCTGGCGGCACGTGGTCCCGGGCCTTTGGTGACCCGGGTGCGGTGACGGACGGTCGCGAACATCGACTCGATCGGGTTTTCGTGGTCCGTAGATGCACCCAGTGCTCGGCAGGGTAGTCGTAGAACACCAGCAGCACATCCAGATCGTCGGTGACCTTCGCGACGGCCTTGGGGAACTTCGCCCAGTAGGATCCCGAGCGGTTTCGCCCGATCCGGATATCAACGATGCAATGAGACACCGCCGCACAGGACCTGGACGGGCGAGTTCTGAAGATGAGGCGCCTGGCTGAGGATCTCCTGGAAGCGCTGCCGGAGGTGGTCGGACGGCTCCATTCCGAGGTCGTTGGCCAGCCGCCAGCGGGCCTGGTTGTATGCCTCGATGGCCTCGGCCTGCCGTCCCGACCGATAGAGCGCCAGCATAAGCAGCTCGGTGATGCGCTCGCGCCAGGGGTGGCTAGTGCTCATCCGCCTCAGCTCGCCGATGACGTGCAGTGGGTCCGCGCAGTCGATTCCCAGCGAGATCCGGTCCTCGACTGCCGTCATGTACTCCTCCTCCAGCTGGAGTGCCACGCCCTGGCACAATGGTCCGGTCGCCGCGTCCTGCATCGGCGTGCCGCGCCAAAGTAGCAGCGCCTCGACCAACAGAGCGTGTGACGTTTTCGGGGCGTCGTGCCGCACCGCTCTGGACTCGGCGATCTTCCTCCGAAATTGATTCATGTCCAGCATGTCGAGATCGAATTCCAGCATGTACCCCGGTGACCTGGTGACTAGCGTGGGCGGCGTGTCGCTCCGGCCGACAAGGCGCTCGAGAGTCTGACGCAGCCGATAGATGTGGGCCTGTAGCGAGTTATCCATCTTAGCCGGCGGGTTCTCTCCCCACAACTCCTGATAAAGCTCCTCCGTCGACACGGGCCGGCCGTTGCTGATCAGCAGCGCCGTGAGCAGTGTGCGCTGTCTGGCTCCCGGGACGGGCCTGACCTGGCCGTCAATCTCGACGTCTACCACGCCGAGAACCCTGAACCTCATTTCTCCTCCTGGTGAAGGACCCGCAGAACCGCGAGATCGCAGCCGAAAAGGGCCGCGACTGTCTGACTGGACCGCCGTCTCGTCGCCTGCCGGGTGGAAGGCATCGCGATAATGGGAGAAGTCACACTCAATGCGTCAGAAGTGTGATATCCAGAATAGGGTGAACTCGTGGCCATCTGCGCTATTTCCGTAGAATTCACGCATCGCTCAGGACACGGCCACGATATCCCCTTTCAGACAAGATCGGTTGTTTCGCGACTCTCGACCGCAAAGCATCACCTTATAAGTATCATGGCACTCGTAGACGTGAGTCCATAAGCAAACAACTGTCTTGGTGACTCGGTTCACAGTATTTCGGCTACGGCGCCTCAGTTCCTGTGTCGCGGATGTGCTTGCGGGGCGCGCACAAGTCCCTGGCGGCCGCTCACGCAAGGCTGAGCCCAGGCGCTTGGCACTCTTATCGCCGGGGGCTTCCGGCGCGAGATCCGCTGCTCCGCAGGCGCTACGAGCGGGTAGGAAATCCGGGACAGGAGTACCCCGCCCCCACACGTCTCCCCTCGCGTCGCTTTCGGCGGGCTGGCGGGTAGGGCATCGATCGGCACACATGGTGGCATTATCCCCTGATCGCAGAGCGCTACATAGCGTATGCCGTTCTTCCGGGTTACGCAAGCACGAAGAGCACACACAAGTCCCTCGCACATCCATACTCTCGGTGTGACCTGCGAATACCCTGCTTGGCCCGCAAAATATGGTGACGTACCGCGGGGCTGGCGTGAGCGTCGGTGCCGGCGACGCCCGGCTACCCGCCCCGGACACGCCCCGGGGCAAGGGCCATTTCGTAGTCGATAGGCCGTGTTGATCATTCTGGGTGGTGGTCGACGTGTGGCCC
>NZ_CDWWXA010000072.1:0-24011 GCF_977971845.1 Frankia sp. CeCAU1
GCCCCCGCCTGGGCCTCCGCCCCTGGGCCCCCGTGTGCGGGAGCGGTCACCGGCGAGCGGCCGCGGGTGAGGACCGGGCGTGCGGGTGAGCTCGGCTGCCGGCGTCGCCGGGCCCCGGGGCGTGACGTGCCGGATGGCGCCGGGGAGCGGTCCGCACCGGAGCGGGAGAACGGGCCTTGACCGGAGCCGGGGAGCGGTCCTAACCGGAGCAGGAGTCGGTGTAGGGGAGGCGGGGAATGAGCCGGCTCCATTCGGCCGGGCTCAGGGCCGCGCCCGGCCTGGCGCAGGCCAGCCGGCGCAGCCTGGCCGGGTCGAGCGTCCCGAGGAGGACCGACCCCTTGCCGGTGGTCAGCGCGACGGTCTCGGTGCCGGTCACGGCCACCGCCCGGGCGGGTGCGTCCAGGACGCCCAGGGGGGTCATCGCGGGTGTGGGGGCGGAGAGGTCCCAGTAGGCGACCGCGCCACCGCCGTCCGCGCTCACCAGATGATCGTCGGTGGTGAAGGCGACGGCGGCGACGGGGGCGGTGTGGCCGGACAGCCGGCGCAGGACCCGCGGATGGTCGGGATCGCCGACGTCGGAGACCTGCAGGATCCGGTCGTCGCCGCCGGTGGCCAGCCGCCGTCCGTCCGGGCTGAACGCGACGGTGTTCACCGCGCCGGTGTGGCCGGGCACCGAGGCCATCTGGACGGGCCTGCGGGGGTCGCGGACGTTCCACAGTTGCACGGGGCCGCCGGCGCCGGCGATGGCGAGGACGGCGCCGTCCGGTCGCAGTGCCACATCCGTCACCGGTCCGGCGCGGCCGATCAGCAACTGGATCGAGACGGGCCGCGCCGGGTCGGCGACGTCCCACAGCCCCACCGACCAGTCCTCGCCGGCGGTGACGAGCAGATGCGCGCTGCTCGACAACGCGAGCCGATGGACCGGCGTGGCCTGGGGGTCGAGCGTGCTGAGCGGTCGGGGGCGCGCCGGATCGGCGATGTCCCAGAGCCGGCCGGCGTCGGTCTCCCCACCCGTTGCGAGTCGGGTGCCCGAGCGGTCGAACACGACGCCGTGCGCATGGTCGTTCGCGGAGCCCCCGGTGGTGGCGGTGGGCCGGCCGGCAGCGTCGACCTTCCAGAGGTGGAGGCTGCCGGTGTCGTCGGTGCCGGCGAGGGTCGTGCCGTCCGGGCTGAGCGCGATGTCGGAGAAGGCTGCGGGGCCGGCGGGGATCCGCGCGGCGGTGGACTGGGCGAAGGACGCGAGGACGGCCGCGCGCGCGGCCTCCGTCGGGGCGATCCGGTAGGCCGCGAGGCTCAGCCGACCGGCCAGGTCCGGTTGCCGGGCCCGCTGGGCCGCCGCGTCCGCGGCCAGGCGCGACGAGATGGACGCGCGGTCGGCCGCCGACACCGGCGACGGGCCACCGCCGCGCGGCACGATGATCAGCACCGTCGCGGCGGTGATCGCGATGGCGAGTCCGGCGACGAGCAGCGCCGTCCGAGACCACCGCAGCCTGGATGGGGCTGGTGGTGATGGGGCCGGTGATGGGCTGGGTGCCGGTGGGTGTGGGGTTCCTGCTGGATGCGGGGGTACCGACCCGGGCTGTCCACGCGGCGGCGGGGTCCGGGCTGGAATCGGCGGCGGCGAGGCGACAGGCGGCGGGGACAGCTGGGTGACGGGCATGTCCGCCACGTTCGCGGCGGTACCGGCGGTGCTGCCCGTGCCGGCGGTGCTGCCCGTGCCGGCGGTGCTGCCCGTGCCGGCGGTGCTGCCCGTGCCGGCGGTGCTGCCCGTGCCGCGGGGCGGCGGCTCCGACCTGGGCGCCGACCCCGCGGCGCCTGACGGCCGGCGCCGGGCCCAGCGGCGGGCACGTCCGGTGGGCCGCGCGGTGCCGGGCGGTCCGGACGGTATGGAGCCGGGCTCCGGGCGCGCGGGGAGGGTACCCCCGCCGATCAGCGCCGTCCGCAGCTCCTCCGCGCTCGGCCGGGCCGCCGGGTCCTTCGCCATCGCGATCTCGACGAGGTTGCGCAGCTCGCCGCCAACTCCGTCGAGCCGCGGCGGCTCGTTGACGATGCGGTAGAGAATGGCGTCGATGCGACCGGTGCCGAACGGCGCGTGCCCGGTGGCGGCGAAGATTATGACGGCGCCCCAGGCGAAGATGTCGACCGCCGAGGTGATCGGTGCGTCGAGGATCTGCTCCGGGGACATGTAACCGGGCGTACCGATGGCGTGCCGGACGTTGTGGCTCAGGTCGGTGTCCGCGTTGAACTCGCGGGCCAGGCCGAAGTCGATCACCTTGGGGCCGACCGGGGACAGCAGGACGTTGCCGGGGGTGAGGTCGCGGTGCACGATCCCGGCCGCGTGGATGGCGCTCAGGGCGGTCGTCACGCTGACCGCGAGCTGTTCGAGATCGGCGGGCCGCAGCGGCCCCCGTACGGAGACGCGCCTCGACAGCGTCGGACCCTCGACGAACTCGGTCACGAGATAGGGCTGGGGCCCGTACGGATCCGCGTCCAGTACGGCGGCCGTGGTGAACCGGCGGACCCGACGAGCACTCTCGGCCTCGCGGGCAAACCGGGCGCGGAATTCGGGCCGTTGCGCGAGCTCCGGCCTGATCATCTTGATCGCGACGGCGCTTCCGTCGGGTGCCCGGCCGAGGAAGACGGTGCCCATGCCGCCCTGCCCGAGCCGGCCGATCACCTGGTAGACCCCGAGCCGCCGCGGATCGGTCAGCTGAAGCGGGCGCACGGCGTCGCCGGGCAGCGGAGGTGGCGTCGTCCCCGTCACCGTGCCCCGCTCCCAAGGTGCGCCGAGACCGGCGACCCTCTCAGATATGGCGGATGCCTGGACGGGCGCGGGCGCACAGGCCGAGTATCGCAGTAAGGGACGGAAGATCGCAGTATGGACAGAACCAGTATGGATGGAACATAGCGCAATACCGGCAAAGATGCATGATCTGGGAGGTCCTGTGCTCCGCCGTGCGGCGAAGTTCGACGTGACACTGACCCCGACCTCGCGGTCCCTGCTCGCCCCGGTCTCCGAGGAGCCACGGCGGTTGCTGCTCGACCGGGCGCTTGACGAGTTCGTCGCCGATCTCAGCGCGCTGGACGAGACGGCCGGCACGATGGTGGCCGGGGCGCCTCGTCCGACGATCGACACAGCCATCGACGCGGCGGTCCCCGCGGTGGTCGACGGCACACTGCTCGTCTCCGGCCAGGAGGTGATGCAGACCTGGGAGGCGCCGTTGATGCGGGCGCTGGCCGCCGAGGTGACCCGGCCGGGCGGTACCGTCCTCGAGGTCGGGTTCGGCCTGGGCCTGTCCGCCGGGTTCGTCCAGGAGATCGGTCCGGCCCGGCACACGATCATCGAGGCGAACCCGGCCACGGTGCGCGTCGCCGAGCAGTGGGCCCGCCCCGCGGGGCGCCGCGGGGTGGAGATCGTCACCGGGCGTTGGCAGGAGGCCATGCCCGGCCTCGGCCGGTTCGACGGCATCCTCTTTGACACCTACCCCCTTGACGAGACCGAGGTCGACGAGTACTTCGTGCGCAGTTCCACCTTCGCCGAGCACTTCTTCGCGCACGCCGCCGACCACCTGGCCGACGGCGGTTCGTTCACCTACTACTCGAACGAGATCGACTCGGTGTCCCGGCGGCATCAGCGGGCCCTGCTCCGCTACTTCCGCACCTTCAGCGTGCGCGTCGTCGACGGCCTGCAGCCGCCGGCGGACTGCAGCTACTGGTGGGCGCCGTCGATGGTGGTCATCGTCGCCCGGGACCCCCGCCGCTGATCCCCACCTTGCCTATCCAGAGGGATAAATCAGGCACAAAAGCCTCTGGATAGGCCTGGATAGGCAAGGTAGCCGGGGAGATACGGGAGATACGGGACCGGACGGTTCAGGCGGGCTGGTGGGTGGGGACCACGGCCGTGCGAACGGCGTCGTCGCGGATCTCCCCGACCAGCTCCTCCAGGATGTCCTCCAGCGCGACGAGCCCGAGGACCGTACCGTCGGCGTCGGTGACCCTGGCCAGATGCGCGCCGGAGTGCTGCATTGTCGCCAGTGCCGTCCGCAGGTTGTCGTCGGCGCCGACCCGGGCCAGCGGCCGGATCCACTTGGCCGCGACCGAGCTGGACCGCCGCTCCGGCCGGGTCTCCAGCACGTCCTTGAGGTGCAGGTAGCCGATCAGCCCGCCCTCGGGGTCCCGCACCGGGAAGCGGGTGAATCCGGTGCGCGCGGCGAGCTGCTCGACCTGCCGGGGAGTGACCGCCGGGGACACGGTGACCAGCCCGTCCGGCGGGAGCAGGACGGCACGCGCGGTGCGTTCCTCGAACGACAGCGCCCCGGTCAGCAGGTCGTGCTCGTCCTCGGCGAGCAGACCCTCCCGATGCGACTCCTCGATGAGCCCGGCGACCTCGTCGCGGGTGAAGACGCTAGCGATCTCGTCCTTCGGTTCGACGCCGACGAGCCGCAACGACACGGCCGCGATCGTGTTGAGCAGCGCGATGACCGGTTTGCCGCCTCGGACGACTCCGACCAGGAGCGGGGCGAGCAGCAGGACCGTACGCTCCGGCATCGCCAGCGCGATGTTCTTCGGGACTATCTCGCCGACGACCACGTGCAGGAAGGTCACCAGGCCCAGCGCGATGGCGAAGGCCACCGGGTGCAGCAGGGCGGAGGGCATCCCGGCCGCCTCGAACGGCCCGCGGAGCAGATGCGCGACCGCCGGTTCCCCGAGAGCGCCGAGGCCCAGGGTGCAGACGGTGACGCCAAGCTGCGCCCCGGCGAGCATCAACGAGACGTTCTCCATCGCCCCAAGGGTGATCTTTGCCAGCCGCGAGCCCGCCTCGGCCATCGGCTCCAAGTTCGACCGCCGGGCCGAGATCAGCGCGAACTCGGCCCCGACGAACAGCGCGTTCAGCGCCAGCAGGACGACGGTGGCGACGATCGCCAGCAGGTCGGTCATCCCCACCCCGCCCTTCCGGCCGAGGCGGTCTCGGCCTCCTCGGCCTCCTCGGCCTCCTCTGCCGGGCCTGCCGGGCCTGCCGGGCCTGCCGGGCCTGCCGGGCCTGCGCCGGGTCGGCGATCCGCGGGGTCCGCGACCGGTGGATCCGCATCCGTCTCCGGCGTGGCGTCCGTCGGTGCGATCGGGCCCAGACGGATCCGGTCGACCCGCCGGCCGTCCATCCGCTCGACGGTGTACCGCACGCCCTCCACGGCCGCCGTGTCGCCCGCCCGGGGGATGCGTCCCAGCACCCGGGCCATCAGACCGCCCAGGGTCTGGTAGGTGTCGTCCGCGGGGATGTCGATCCCCGTGACGTTGCGGGCCTCCTCCGGGCGCAGCAGGCCGGAGAGCAGCCAGCTGCCGTCCCGCCGGCGCAGGGCGCGCGGGCTGACCCGGTCGTGTTCGTCGACGACGTCGCCGACGATCTCCTCGATGAGGTCCTCGGCGGTGACCAGTCCGTCGGTGCCGCCGAACTCGTCGACCACGATCGCTATCTGCATGCCGCCGGCACGCAGTGTCTCCAGCAGGGGGTCGAGCAGGATCGTCGAGGGCACGGTCACCGGCGGGACCATCACGTCGCGTACCGGGGTATGGTCCCGGGCGTCCTCGGGGACGGCGACCGCGTTCTTCACGTGGATGAGGCCCACGACGTCGTCGCTGTCCGTGCCGAGTACCGGGAAGCGGGAGTGCCCGGTGCGCCGGGTGAGGGTGATGACCTCGCTGACCGGTTCGTCGGCGTGGATGGTGCGCATGCGCATCCGGGGTGTCATGACGTCCTCGGCGGTCCGGTCACCGAACAGCAGGGAGCGCTGTACCAGCGTCGCCGTCTCGTGGGAGAGGGTGCCGTGCTCGGCGGACCGCCCGACGAGGGAGAACAGCTCCTGAGCCGAACGGGCCGAGGCCAGCTCCTCGCGTGGCGAGATGCCGAGGCGGTGCAGCACCGCGTTCGCCGTGATGTTCAGCGAGCGGATCAGCAGGCCGGTGGCCTTCGTGAAGGCACGCTGGGGAGCCTGCACCGCCAACGCGGTGCCGAGGGGATGGGCGATCGCCAGGTTCTTCGGGAGCAGTTCGCCGTACACCATCGTCAGGCCCGTCGCGAGGACCAGAGCGATCGCCACCGACGCCGCCCGGGCGAGCCCGTCCGAGGCGCCGAGCGAGGTGACCGGCCCCTCGAGCAGCCGTGCGATGGCGGGCTCCGCCAGAAAACCGATCATCAGGTTGGTGACGGTGATCCCGAGCTGGGCGCCGGACAGCTGGGTGGACAGACCGCGCAGCGCGGTGAGCACCCCGCGGGCGCCCCGATCACCGCGTTCGGCGGCCCGCTCCACCGAGGGCCGGTCCACCGTGACGAAAGCGAACTCGGCCGCGACGAAAACGCCGCAGGCGGCCACGAGCACCAGGCTGAGTAGCAACAGAAGCGCCTCGATCATCGGTCGACCCCCGCGGGCGCTTCTTCGCGCGTGGGTCGGCCGGAACTACATCCGGCGTCTTCGGAGACTTTCATGATCCCTTCCGGTCGGTGCGGGACGACCCGGCCCGCGGGCCTACCCCGTCACGCGGCAACAACGCGCTTCATAGCCCGTCCGTTTCACGATGACCTCTGGTTGGCGCACGGTCCAGACCCCGAGTGGGCCTCGGTAGAAGATCACTGTGTGGGCCGGCTGGCCAGCCAGTCAGCCAGTCAGCCAGTCAGTCAGCCAGTCCGGTGCTGTGGCCCGGCAGGCCCGGTACTGGAGAAAGGCCGATCGGCAGGCGTGGGCCGTACGCGATGGTGAGGAACCGGACGCGCCGACGAGAACAAGAGCCCTGGAGCCCGGTATGACGGATCTCCGACGGTGTCACGGAGGGTAGCAGTGGGAAGGGAGTAGGTGACATCACCGGGTGGCTTGCCGGCAAGCCGGCTCGCCGCGCGACGAGGAGGTCGTCATGCACAGGTCTCGTGGGAGGGCTCTTCCGGCGGTACTCGCCCTGGCCGCGACGTCGATCTTCGTCGCCGGATGCGGCGCGGGCCCGGGCGGCGGCGGGGGTACCGCCACCGCGGTGGCGGCTCCGGCGACGTCCGTGGCGGCCCGGTGCCGGACCGCTCAACTCGCTCTGAGCAGCGTCGACCGCCAGGGAACCGCGGGCAGCGACTACGAACGGCTGGTCCTGACCAACATCGGTCACAGCCCCTGCGTGGTACGCGGATTCCCCGGTGTGTCGTTCGTGGACGCGGCCGGCCGGCAGGTGGGCGCGGCGGCGGAGCGCACGGGGCCGGCGGGCGCGCCGGTGCGGCTCGTGCCCGGGGGCGCCGCGACGGCGGTCCTGCGCATCCTGCATCTCGGCGTGGCGGAAAGCTGCACGCCTCCCTCGGGGACCGCGCCGGTCGCCGCGCTGCGCGTGTACCCGCCGGGGAACACCGAGGCGCTGCGGCTGAGCGGCCCGGACACGCAGGCATGCCGGGATCCCGCCGTGCGGCAGCTCACCGTGGCCGCGTTCACGGCGTGAGGGCCGGCTCCCACGGTGCACCGGGCGCGGACCAGGGGACCGATACCGGCGGATCGTCCGGTGGAGGTCAGAGCCGTTCGATGATGGTGGCGTTGGCCATGCCGCCGCCCTCGCACATCGTCTGCAGGCCGTAACGGCCGCCGGTGGCCTCCAGGTAGTTCACCATTGTGGTGAGCAGGCGGGTGCCCGATCCGCCCAGTGGGTGGCCCAGCGCGATGGCGCCCCCGCGCGGGTTGAGCTTCGCCGGGTCGGCACCGGTGTCGCGGGCCCACATGAGCGGCACGGGCGCGAACGCCTCGTTGACCTCGAAGGCGTCGATGTCGTCGATGCTCAGACCGGCGCGCTTGAGCGCCTTGCGGGTTGCCGGGATCGGCGCGGTCAGCATGAGCAACGGGTCGTCCCCGGCGAGCGCGAACGTGTGGAACCGGGCCCGTGGCCGCAGGCCGAGCTCGTTCGCCCTGGTCTCGCTCATGATCAGGACGGCCGAGGCGCCGTCGGTCAGCGGGGAGGAGTTACCCGGGGTGATGTTCCAGGTGATCTCCGGGAAGCGGGCGGCGTACGCCTCGGTGTAGAAAGACGGCTTGAGCTTCGCCAGCGTCTCGACGGTCGTGGTCGCTCGGACCGTCTCGTCCACGGTGTGCTGGGCTGTCGTGCCGTCCGGAAGGGTGATCTCGACCGGGACGATCTCCCCGGCGAAGTCCCCCGCCGCGACGGAGGCCGCCGCGAGCTGGTGCGACCGCGCGGAGAAGATGTCCAGGTCCTCCCGGTTGATCTTCCACCGGGCGCTGACGAGCTCCGCGCCGATGCCCTGGTGGGCCAGGCCCTCGGGGTAGCGGGCGTGCAGGCTCGGGCCGTTGGGGTCCTTGCCGAAAGTGGTGGAGCCCATCGGCACCCGGCTCATCGACTCCACCCCGGCGGCGATGACGATGTCGTAGGCGCCGGCGAGCACCCCCTGCGCGGCGAAATGGGCGGCCTGCTGGCTCGAGCCGCACTGGCGGTCGATCGTGGTGGCCGGCACCGACTCGGGGAACCCGGCCGACAGCACCGCGGTGCGCCCGATGTTGACGGCCTGCTCGCCGGCCTGGTCAACACACCCGGCGATGACGTCGTCGACCAGCGCCGGATCAAGGTCGTTGCGGGCGATCAGTGCCTTCAGCACGGTGGCCAGCAGCTCCACCGGATGGGTCTCGGACAGCGCCCCACCCGGCTTGCCCCGTCCCGACGCCGTGCGTACCCCATCGACGATGACTGCGTTCTCCATGGGTTCTCCCTCGTCACAAGCATCACAATGACGGCGGATCGACCGTCGCCCTGCCCGTACCGCCCTGCCCGTTGCCTGGCGCCTGCCCGGATCGACGCTACGGGCCACCCTCTTGATGGGTCAACAAGTGAACCGGAGGTCAGGGGGGCGGGGCCGGGCATCCCGTCGGATAACCGAGCGCATGTGTATAGTATCTCTCCGCCGCCGGATGTAGCGGGACGTATCGGCAGATGTTGGTCGCGATGAAGGAGCCGGGAGTCGCGAAACCGAGGCGGCGCGCCTGCGCCTGCGCCTGATGAGTGGCCCACAGGGTGGCCTTGAACTCGGCGGAGTGCTCGTCCATCATCCAGGCGGCGAACTCGACCAGCGCGGGGTCGGCGTATCTACTGGCGACGATGCCGTTCGGCACCGCGAGGGTCGCTGTCGGCTGGGACGGGATGATATTGTAGTCACCCGGCTCGATAGCGGCCCTTGTGAAGACGTTGGCCCCGACATCGAGGTACTGGGAGTACCAGTCCCGCTGGATCGCCGACTGCCAGTCGTCGAGTGGCACGAATTTGATCTTCTGGTAACTGTCGTTATATTCCTGGACCGCCATCGTGGGAGCGCCCGCCGCCCACAGGACCGCGTCGGCGTGATCCGCGCCGGTGGAGTGAAGTTTCTGGAGCGCCTCGGTTATCCGGTTCCCGGTCACTGGACGGACGACGCAGCCCGCTCCCTTCACCCGGGTGATCTGACGGAACAGCACGGTGGCGATCTGGTGGGTGCCCGAGTCGAGCAGTCCGCTTTCGACCGTCTTGCCGCACAGATCGTCCGCGCTGTGAATGCTGGAGTCGGCCGGGACGATGAGCTGGAGAACGTCGTAATAGATCTGGCCGACGAGTCTCAGGCCCTCGACGGCCCCGCCGGTGAAGTCGCCCCGGCCGTTCTGGGCGTCCACCACCACGTTGAGTTGGGCCAGCGCGAGAGTGCAGCGCCGGTTCTCCGGAACCCCGAGATTCTTGAGGTTCTGGGACGTCCCGCTCGTGTCCGAATCAGGAAAGGCGCGCCACCCGTTGCCGCCGTTCAGCGCCGGATCACTGATGAGCTTCGCGAGTGTGCTCGCGTACTGCGAGTAGGGGGTGCGGGGCTGGCCGGCGATGATCCGTACGGTCGTGCACGTGGTCGTGTGCAGGTTCGCCTTCGCCTCCGTCGCCGCATCGCGCCGAGCCTGTTCCGGTGCCGCCGTCTGCGCTGAGGGCGTGCTCGGGGGCGTGCTCACGAGCATCGGGCTACGGCCGTCTCCGCCGAAGGCCCGGCCGATGAAGACGCCGACGATGGTGGCCAGGATCACCAGGGCGGTGATCGCGATGGGACGCCGTCCCAGCCGCGACCGGGTATTGGACATCGCGGCGACTCCTCGATCCGTGGGACGCTGACGTCGGGCCTTGCGCGGGGCAAGCTCCGGGGCACTTGCCCGCCACTGGGCCGCCGCACCGGGATCCCGGTGCCCCGGATCCCGGTGGTGAGAACCTGGCCGGTCGCGCATCCTGCTCCCACCGCGCTGATCGTCGCATACCAACCATGCCGCGCAGGACGCCGTTGGTCGAGGGCTGCCGATTCTTGTGCCTGATCCCGAGGGCTACGGGGTAACGACCGATTTGTTCCGAACACCCGGCTCCGTGACTGCAACCGGGTCCGGGTCCAGGTCCGGGTCCGGGTCCGCCGGATCGGCCGGTGGCGCTGGGCGGGGTGGGCGCATGGCGATGGTGAAGACGGCCGAAAACGCCGCTGCGCCCAGCACCTCGGCCATGGCCGCCCACGCTCGGCCGTGGGCGATTTCCGCCCCCCCGAGCGCGCCCACCACGCAGGCCCCACCGACCACCAGCGTCGCGGTACGGTCCGTCGGAGGGAACAGCATGAAGGCCGGGGCGGCCGCGGCGAGCGCGGCGACGAGTGAGCCGACCAGCACTCCGCCGGGGCCGCCGTCCGCCACCTGGAAAGCGATTCCGATGACGATGGCCGCGGCGAGCGTCGGGAGCATGACCCACCCCCGCGTGAGTGCGGTACGGATGGCGCGGGCCGCCCGGCGCCATTCCGGCACCTCCGGCGGGAACGTGGGCCGTGAGGTGATCGGGCGTTGCGTGGGCGGCAACGGCAGGGTGGGGCCGGTGTCCGGGGTGACGGCGGCGGGGGTGCCAGGTGTACCGGCGGGGTCGGGCTCCGGTGGCTCGGTCCGGGTGCCCTGGGCCGGGGGGAAGCCCGGCCGCTTCTTGGGCGCGAGACCACCTTCTTTTTCCCAGGCCGAGCGGACGTTGCGCAGCAGCTCCTCCCGGGCGGCGTCCTCGTCGTCGATGCCGATGAGGTCGAAGTGGACCACCTGCCGGAGCATCCCGGTAGGGGTGCATTCCGCTATCCGCACCGGGATGAGCTTACGGAGGTTGCCCTCGGGATCGTATTCGAACGCCGCCTGCCATTCTGCCCGGCAGTACGGGGAATTCAGATACTCGGGCGAGAGCACCGCGATCGTGTGCCGGCAGTTCTCCATCCCCTGACCCATGTCCCTGACCCAGTTGCGGCCGGGGCCGATATGCCAGGCCTGGAGAAACACGCGATAACCGACCTCCTGCAGCTGCCAGGCGATCCATTCGGCCCAGTCCCGGTCGCGCTGGCAGTAGCTGATGAAGAAGTCGCCCTGGTCCACCCGATTCCCACCTGTGAAATCCTCCGGACTGCTCGCTCCAGCTGAAGGATGATCGTACCGCCGTTCTAGGATGAATGCCACCGTTCTGCCCCGCCGCGGCGGGGCAGAACGGGCAGGGGCGCGCCGCGGGTGGCGCGGTTGGGTTAACCGACGAGGCGGGGCCCGCCGTCGGCCGGGGCGGTCCGGGCGGTGATGCACGGCAGCCCGGGATGGGCCCGGCCGATGTCGGCGATCCGCAGGTCCACCCAGGCGAGCAGACCGGGAACGGCTACGCCGTGCGGAGGCCGGTCCGCGTAGGGGATGAGGTTCGCCGCGCCGCGCCGCAGCACGGCCACGCCGCCCTTGACGTTGCCGCGGGCCAGATGGGTGACGCCGACGGCGAGCTGTGCCAGCCCACGCCACAGCCCGCGCTCGCCGGGGTCGGTCTCCGGACTCTTCCAGACGGCTTCGAGTACCTCGTGTGCCTGGAAGGGAAGTCCCGCGTCGAGGAGTCGCTGGGCCTCGGCGAGCGCTGCGGCCGGCGGTAGCGGGGCCGAGGAGGCGAGCGGCGGCACGCCGGTCTCGCCGTGGGGAAGGGGGCGGCCAAGCGCGTCCCGGGGCCGTTCCCCGGGCCGGGACACCCCGGACCCTGATTCAGTCGCGGGGTGTGCCCGGGGGACGGGGCGTGTTCCGGGAGGCGGCCGTGTTCCGGACGGTGCGCGTCGCCCGGACCGGTCCGAAGTGGTCATGCGGTCCACTCTGACCGCCCCTCGGGGGTGGCGCCTCCCGTAGCCGCGCGGACCGGGGTCGTCGTCAGGCAAGACCGGCCGCCGGTGTCAGCGGCCGCCGGTGTCAGCGGCCGACGGCGGCGCGCAGCGCGCCGGCGCGGTCCGTGCGCTCCCAGGTGAAGTCGGGCAGCGTCCGACCGAAGTGGCCGTAGGAGGCAGTCTGCCCATAGATCGGCCGTAGCAGGTCAAGGTCCCGGATGATGGCGGCCGGGCGCAGGTCGAAGACCTCCGAGACGGCCCGCGCGATTTCCGGCACCGGCACGGTCTCGGTGCCGAAGGTCTCGACGAACAGGCCCACCGGCTCGGCCTTGCCGATGGCGTAGGCGACCTGCAGCTCCGCCCGCCGGGCGAGGCCGGCCGCGACGACGTTCTTGGCGACCCAGCGCAGCGCGTAGGCTGCCGAACGGTCGACTTTGGACGGGTCCTTGCCGGAGAAAGCACCGCCGCCATGGCGGGCGTAACCGCCGTAGGTGTCAATGATGATCTTGCGGCCGGTCAGGCCCGCGTCGCCGATCGGGCCGCCGATCTCGAACCGGCCGGTCGGGTTCACGAGCAGCCGGTAGCCGTCTACCTCCAGGCCCAGGTTTTCCTCGGCCAACCGCTTGAGCTCGGGGGCGATGACCTGGTCGCGGATGTCCGGAACCAGGCGGGTGGCCAGGTCGACGTCGGCGGCGTGATGCGCGGACACGACCACCGTGTCCAACCGGACCGGGCGGTCCCCGTCGTATTCGATGGTCACCTGGGTCTTGCCGTCCGGCCGCAGGTAGGGCAGCAGGCCGTCGTGACGCACCTTCGACAACCGCTGGGCGAGGCGGTGGGCCAGTGTGATCGGCAGCGGGAGCAGGTCGGGGGTCTCGTCGGTGGCGTAGCCGAACATGATCCCCTGGTCGCCGGCGCCCTGCTGGGCCAGCGTGTCCTCGCCGCCCTCGACCCGTGCCTCATAGGCCTTGTCGACGCCCTGGGCGATGTCCGGGGACTGGGCACCGATCGAGATCAGCACGCCGACGGTCGCGCCGTCGAAGCCGGTGGCGGCGTCGTAACCGATGTCGGTGAGGGTGCGCCGCACGACGGCGGTCACGTCGACGTGCGCGGAGCTGGTGACCTCGCCGGCCACGTGCACGTGCCCGGTGGTCAGCAGTGTTTCCACCGCGACCCGGGAGGTGGGGTCGCCAGCCAGGAACGCGTCGAGCAGGGCGTCGCTGATCTGGTCGGCGAGTTTGTCCGGATGGCCTTCGGTGACCGACTCGGAGGTGAAAAGGCGACGGGACATGGAAGGATTCCTCGTTTCACAGAACAAGATATGGAAAAAGACGATGTTGCGGGAGAAGGTGCCGGTCGCACGGGGACATACGTGCGCGGGTGGAGCTGCGCCGGTGGATCCGCGCCGGTACATCCCTACATCCCTGCCGGCACTGGCTGGCCGGCACGGTCATTTCACCAGGGCCGGTGCTCGGGGTCCGGGTGCCGCGTCGGGCTCGTCGACGCCGTCGGATGTCGACGCCGTCGGATGTCGACGCCGTCGGATGTCGAACTGCATGCGGACATGCCCTCCGAGTCGGCGGGCGCCGAGGTGAGGAGAGCGGGGTGCTGGCCGCGCCGGCCTCCGGTCGCGCCGGCTCGACGGCCGGCCAAGCCGAGGGAGCGGATCGAAGTGGTGGATCTCGGGAACGCGCTGAGGGCGCGCCGGACGAGCGCGTCCGCCGCGCGGCTCAGCGCGCGGTACAGATGGCGGAACTCACCAGGGAGAAGTCGACGTGGCCACGCGTAACGAGAACGGCCGGACTGAACACCGAATGATCTCACCACGGCGGTCAACCCGCCGTCAACGCCGCAGGCCGATCGTGTGCCGTTGCCCGGGCTCGATCTCTCGTCCCGACCGCGCCGTCGTCGGAGGCCGCACCCGCCGGTGCCGGCGGCCGAGCGGGCCGACGTCGAGGTGTGGGCTCGCCGATCGAGCGTGGACGAGATAATGATCATCGCGATCGCCTGCTAGCACGCGGATCGCGTCCGTTCCTACGAGTCGCTGGCCAGTGAGCGGACCTGGCCGGCTCGTCCCTCGACCCTTTGCGTCATCCGGGACCGGTGATTACGGGGGAGTATGATAGACGATATTGAGCGCGGTCATCCGGGGCCGAGTGAATCCGGGGCCGAGTGAAGGAGACGTCGTGTCGGACGACCGGTGCGGGATCACGGTGACGCCGTGGCCTCGGCCGGGTGGCCGCGCGGTCGAACTCACTCATCGCCGTCACATCGACACCTGCCGCGTCAACACGGCGGCCTGTCTCCGTTGACATCCGGATGACCTCCGGAACATCCGGACCTCCCGCACCCCGGCCTCGACCTTCGATCTGACATCCGCCTCCGCGCGTTTGTCGGTCGATGCTCGATCCGGCCGGAACGAGGCGTTGGAGGTCGTCGTCAACGGCAGGAACGGCGCTGGTCATGACCGATCCCCCGGCATCATCGGAACAATCCCTGACTCCGGAGCAGCCTCCGGCGCACGGGCGATCCACCGCGACGGAACAGTCCGAGTCCGGGCGTCCCGAGTCCGGGCGTCCCGAGTCCGGGCGTCCCGAGTCCGGGCGGTCGACGGTGCCCGGACGATCAGAGGCGGCCGAGGCCTTCGTCCTGCGGGGGGTGCACGTCCTCGACAGGACCGGGCGCTTCGGTGAGCCGACCGACGTCGCCGTCGGCGGCGGGGTCATCCATGCGGTCGGCACGCGACTCGGTCTTGACCGGGACGCCGTCGACGTTGATGCCCACAACCTGTGGCTGATGCCAGGGGTCGTCGACTGCCACGCTCACGTCGCGCAGTCCACCTATGATCCGTTCGAGCTGGCGACGGCGTCGCTGTCCACCCGAGTCCTGCAGACCGCCGCCGCGTTGCGGGCGTCGTTGGCTGCCGGTGTCACACACCTGCGGGATGCCGGCGGCGCCGACGCCGGCATCCGGGACGCGGTCAGCGCGGGCACCGTGCCCGGACCTCGGCTCGCCGTGTCCGTCGTCGGGCTGAGCCGGTCCGGGCGGCACGGTGACGGGGCGATCATCGGTCCCGGGCTGGAGTCGGCCGAAGATGTTCTCATGCCGGACTATCCCGGCCGGCCCCCGCATACCGTTACCGAGGCGGGCAGCCTGCCGGCCTCGGTGCGGGGCATTCTGCGGGCGGGTGCGGACTGGATCATGATCTACGCGAGCGGCGGGGTGATGTCCGCCCGGCCGGGGCAGCCCGAGCCGCAGTTCAGCCCGGTGGAGCTTGCGGCCGCCGTCGCGGAGGCCCGGCGGTACGGACGTCCGGTGATGATGCACGCCTTGGGCGAGCGGTCGATCGAGGCCGCGGTCGCCGCCGGGGCGCGTTCCATCGAGCACGGCATCGGGCTCACCGAGCCCGTGGCGGCAGCCATGGCGGCCGCCGGGGTGACGCTCGTCCCCACCCTGTCGCCCTACCAGGACCTGGCGGCGCTGGCGGCCACCGGAGTGCTGCCGGGCTGGGCGGTGGACCGAGCCGAGGCCACCGAGGCCGCGCTGGCCGGCACGATCGCGGTCGCCCGCGCGGCGGGGGTGCCGATCGCGCTCGGCAGCGACGCCCGGCACCGCACCCGGCACGGCACGAACCTGGCCGAGATCAGCCGGCTGCGCCATGCCGGGCTCACCCCACCCGAGGCGCTGCTCGCCGCGACCGCGACCGGAGCCCGGCTCTTCGGACTGGGTGAGGGAGCCGGCCGCATCGCCGTCGGCTCCGCCTTCGACGCGATCCTGCTCGACGCGGACCCCGGGGACCTGTCGATCTTCGAGCGGCCGGGCGCTGTGAGCGGAGTGTTCCTTGGCGGTCGCGCGGTGCTGCCCCACCCGCGGCTGCCCGGGAACCTGGTCCGCCCCACCATGGTGATGGAAGAGGTGCCGAGAATCGCTCCCGAGTGGCCCGCGGCGTCGCAGCCCGGCTGACTCTCCGGTTTTCCGGAATGTTCACGAAATATAAAAAGAAATACCCTTAGTATGGCTCGCGGGATTTCGTCGGATCCGCTCTGGGACGGCGATTGACCGAGATGCGGATCGGCCCCTGAAAGCTATCGTCGTAGGGGCCCCGCTGCCGGCTGCCGTCAGGTGGTCCGGGCCGTTCGCTGGTACGGGGTGCCGCGTCTCCAACGCCTGGAGGGTTCTCATGCAGCACGCTGAAATGATCAATAAGAACATGCGGAAGGCCATCGAGGAGTGTATGTCCTGCTCGGCTCTGTGCGAGGAGACGATCTCCTACTGCATGGACATGCCGGGCGCCATGATGGAGCCGGCGAACATGCGGCTGATGATGGACTGCGCGGCCGTCACCAGGACCTGCGCCGACATGATGTGCCGGATGTCGCCGATGCACGGGGAAATGTGCGCGATGTGCGCGCGGATCTGCGTGATGTGCGCTGAGATGTGCGAGAGGATGCCGCAGGATCAGCAGCTCGCCAAGCTCGCCGGCGCATGCCGGTCCTGCGCGGAGAGCTGCAACACGATGGTGGGCGCCGCCGCCTGAGCCGCGTCCGGCCCGACGGCGCCGGGGCGCAGCCGGCGGTCACCCGACTCCGCCCCGGCGTCCGGCTGTGCGGCGGCGCGCGGCACATGATGCGCGGCCACCGGTCACGACCGGTGGCTACGGTTACGTATCCTCGGACGGACATGGGGTGAAACACCTGAGTAACAATTTTGACCATGTTGACAGGTAGCCGTCGGATAGGCAAAATATGGTCATGTTCTCCTCGGTGGATCGGATGACCCCCCTGGTCTTCCGTGGCCACATTGACTTCCTGAGAGTGGCCTCGTCCGGTTGTCCGGCCCGGCCGCTTCACGTGCTTTACTAGCCTCCTCGGCTTTCCCTCGCTCTCGGTGTTCCCTCTGGCGTTCTCCTGATTCACGGTCGCTCGATAGGGCTGTCTGTAGATCGTCATCGCCTGCGTGGACGCCAGCTGCCTCGGTATCGATGTCCGGTCAGTACCGGGTACATCTCTGGACGGTTTCCGATCGGAGCATGTTGTGTCGTCCCTGGCTTCGTCATCATACTTTCGTCCGCGCCCCCGTGGATATGTGGGGGGGCCGGGAACCCGTTACTGGCCCAGTGGTGATCCCACCCACTCGAGAAGAGCCAGTGTGGTCCTTCTCCCCGGTCGTGGAGAATCCGCCGAACATTTCGAGGGCCTAGCTTTCCGGCTCGCGCTCGACGGCTATCAGGTGACGTTTCTCGACCACGGGAGAGACACCGTCCTCGCCCTTGGTGAGGCGCGTGCCCCCGATGGTCCGTTCGTCCTGCTGGGTTCGGACAGCGGGGCCCTGCGGGCGTTGGTCGGCGCCGGTTCGCCAGCGGTCCGGCCGGATGCCCTCGTGTTGCTCGACCTGCCGCTGGTGTACCGGAAGATCGCGGGCGAGGATCCGGGACAACCGATCCCACGGTCGCTTCCCGACCTGCCGATCCTGTTGCTCCATGCCGAGCGCGACGAGGTCAGCCCGCTTGCGCTGGCGCGCATGATGACGCGGACCGCGCGCCGGGCCCGGCTGGCGTCGCTGCCCGGGGGGCATGGCGTGCTCGCCGGCCCCGGCCGGCGTGCGGTCGGCGCGCACATCCTGCTGTTCCTCGAGAACCTCCGTGTCCCGCGGCTGACCCCACGGCAACGGCAGCGGGACCGTTCGGTCGACTGATCTCGCCCGGTGCCGGGCGCGCCCGCGTGCCGGTCCGATGGGGGTGTGCCTTCGCGGGAGGCCCAACCGCTCAGCAGGTGTTTCCTCGGCGGGTGCCGGCGCGAATCACGCGAATCCGCGGGTCAGTCGTCCGTCCCGTACCGCATCGTCCGTTTTCCAACGGCGCCGGCTTCGAGCCGCAGGCTCGAAGCCGGCGCCGTTCGCGTTTGCGTACCCGTCCGCACGCCACCCGACCCCCGGGCCAGGCTTCCGCTTGCCGGGCTTGCCGGGCTTGCCGGGGGCTGCCGGACGGCCGGGCGGTCCCGGTGACTACCGGACCTCGTGGCCACCGGTCCCCGTCTCGACGGACCGGTCATATCGCCAAGATCCGGTCGTGACGGGTGATCTGCGTCGCTACCGGTAGCTGCTATTGATGTCCGAGAGTTGCGGCATCGCAGTGTTATGCACGCATCGTGACCAACATGCGCCCAGATTCGGCACAACTCGTACTTGTCACTACGGTCTGTAGTTCGCTACGGTTGCGGGGTATCAACAGCTCCGGGCCGACGCCGAGTTCTGTCCACGGTCCGCAGCTCCCTCCGAGAGATCTTGGGCAGAAGCGGGGGAACCACGTTCCTCCGGGTGGCTCGTTGCGTGCCGCCCTTGGGGTTAAGCCGTTACGCGCACGCCGCGGAAACGGCCGGGCTTCCCGGCCCGAACCCGACAGCTAACCTCGCAGGCGTACGGGAAGGACTCGACGTTGCCTGTGTTTCAGGAACGCTCGGCTCCGGTCTTCTGGACCGTGACGCCGTTCGGCGCGACCCGCGGTGCGTCCCCGCCATACGGGGCGCCGTTCTCGCCCTGACGTCTTCGCGAGAACGTGCCATCCGGTCGGTGCCCGTACCGGCCGATCGCGCTGACGCGCCATACCACCAGCTCGGCTGAAAGCCACCCGGCCTCGTCGTCTGTGGTCGGCTGACCCCTGCCGTCCACCGGGCCCGTCAGGCCTGGAACGGAATGACCACGGCCGCCTGCCGTGCTGTTCAGCCCATCGAGCCCGGAATCCCCAGGGCGCGTCGATCGGTCGTCCCCGGTCGTCCCAGGACGTCCTCTCGGCGTACCGGGAGACCGGCACTGGGTGTTGCCCTTCTCCAGCGCGGTCGTCTCCGCTCGCCCTCCTTCGAGCGGCATCCCTCCCCTCGATCACCCGTCTGTGTTCGACGACACCGAAATGAGATGTCAAAGAAATGGCCAAGGGAAAGCATCGGAAACGTTCCACCCGGACCCGGGGCGCCGTTGTCGCCGCCGTCGGTGTGATCGGCGCCGGCGCCGGCATTTTCGCCACCGCGAGCCCGGCCCGGGCCGCCACCACGGTCCCCGATGTGACGATCGCCAGCGCGGCCGCGAACGCGGGACTGCCCGACTGCCGCGGCGTTCCGCTGGCCACCTGGGTCGCGGTGGCTCTTGCGGAGTCCGGCGGCAACCCCTACGCCCACGCCACCTATGGCGAGGACTCGCGCGGCCTGTGGCAGATCAACATGCGGGCCCACGCCGGCTGGGTGGGTAACCGCAACCTCTACGACCCGGCCGTCAACGCCTGGGCGGCGAAGAAGGTCTGTGAAGGCCAGGGCATCACCGCCTGGAGCGCCTACACCAACGGCCTGCACTACCGCTACCTGGCCCGGGGACAGGCGGCGGCGGCCGCCGTCTCGCGCGGCGTGCGGTTAACGAACATCTCCTACTCCTCGCTGGCTGCCCCGGCGCGTGCGGCCGTGGTGGCACCCGCGGCCCGCTACCCGTCGCTGGCCGTCGGCCTCGGGTTCCGTCTCGACGTCCACCAGATCCAGAAGAGGCTCGCCAGCCTTGGCTACCCGATCAGCGTGGATGGGAAGTTCGGGTATCAGACCAACCACATGGTCAAGGACTTCCAGCTGAAGCATGGTCTGGTGGTTGACGGGATCGTCGGACCGCAGACGCGGGCGAAGCTCGGGATCTGACTCTGATCGAGGCCCGCCGACCGGGCTCCGCTGCCGTCGGCCGGTATTCCCGACCCACCCAAGGGCGCTGCTCGATATCCGCACGCACCGGATGACTACCCGGGGTGAGGTGGGGGTATTCAGCCACCGGGCCAGCACCGGGCCGGGCGGGGGACCCCCGGCCGGGCGGCGCCACCCGGCCCGGGGACGCCACCCGGCCCGGGGACGCCACCCGGCCCGGGGCACCGGCCCGGGGCACCGGGCCGGGAGACGGCACCGGCCCGCACGGGACCAGCCGGCCCGCACGGGAAAACCGAAACGGGGGCCCGATCGATGAGAGCCACGATGCTCGACGACTACCTACCTGAGGCGAGTCCGAACGCATCCTCCGTGACCGGGGCCGGTCTCCTGTTCGCGGTCCTGGGGCCGCTGGAGGTGCGGCGATCCTCGGGCGAGCAGGTCCGCATCGACCAGCGCAAGAAGCGCATACTGCTGCTGGCCCTGCTGCTGCACGCCGGCCAGTGGGTGAGTGTGGACGGGATGCGGCTCGCGCTCTGGCAGGACGCCCCGCCGCGCTCCGCCGGGGGCAACATCAAGACTTATCTCTCGGAGCTGCGGCACACCCTCCGGCCGCCCCTGGACACGTCCGGAGCCGGGGGGAACGGCCCCGGACGCATCGAGAGCCGGCCGGGGGAGTACCGCCTGGTCGTCGCGTCCGGTGAGATCGACGCTAAGCGGTTCGAATCGGCCGCCGAGCAGGGCCGCGCCGCCGTGCGCGCCGGCTCGCCGGAACGCGCTGCCGGGTTTTTCGAAGGCGCCCTCGCGCTGTGGCGGGGGGACGCGTTCGACGAGCTCCCGGCGGAGATCGCGGGCGCGGAGGTCCTCCGGCTGGAGGAGGCTCGCTGGGCGGTGTGCGAGGACCTGATCGACGCCCGCCTGGCCCTCGGCGAGTACGACCGGGTGCTGCCGACCCTGCGGGCGCTCACGGTCGAACATCCGACCCGGGAACGTCTCTGGGCCCAGCTGATCCTTGCGTTGGAACACACCGGCCGGCGGGCCGAGGCACTGGCCGAGTACCAGACGGTCTACCGGCGGCTGGTGACCGAACTCGGGATCGAGCCCGGTGTCGAACTGCGGCGTGCCCATCAGCATGTACTGAATCCGGACTCGTGGGTCACCTGATGCCACGGCCGTGCCTGCCGAGCCGTGGGCCGGAAGTCAGCTGAACCGCCAGTGAACCCGGCGGGGGAATTTCAACCATACGGGCTGGACCAGCCGGCCGGCGCCCGGGCCACGCGCGCGGCGCCGCCGTGTATCGCCACCGGGGTGCACCTCACCGGGGCGCACGCCACCGAGCGAGGGCGCGCGGAAACCGCTGAGGAGAAGACGATGAAGGCTATCTACCTCCCCCCGCGACTGGAAGATGCCAGCAGCTTCGCCGCAGTGACGAACGGCCGCTGGGGCTGGGGGCGTGACTACTCCTGGCGGCGTTTTGCGTGACGGCGGCCGGGGTGGCGGTGGTCCCGATTCCGTCCTGCTGGTTTCTGGTGCTGGCCGACCGTGATCCCGTCGTGCGTCCGCCGGGGGCTCGTCGCATGCTGCGCTATGCCTCCGGGCGGCCGTGGATCGTCGGCGACTGGCCGGACGATGCCATGGTCAGTGCCGTCGCCGGGCGCTCGCGGCTGGCCCTGATCGGGTGTGCCGCGACCAACGCGCGACAGCTCCTGCGGCTGCTTCTCTCGGCCCGTGACGTGCACGCTCTCGACCTCGCGCGGGTCGTGGCCGGCGACTACCACGTGATCGCCGAGATCGACAGCCACCGTCGCATCCAGGGCAGCCCGACGGGAACCCGGCGGGTCTTCACCGCCCGGTTGGGCAGCCACCTGGTCGCCGCCGACCGCGCCGACGTGCTCGCCCGGCTCACGGGCGCCCCGCTGAACCGGACGGCGCTGGCTTTGTCGCTGCTCGACCCGTCACCGCCCCATCCGCTCGATGACCTGGTGCTCTGGGAGTCGATCGACGCGCTGCCCCCGGATCACTACCTTCTCGTCGGCCCTGACGAGAAGGCCACCGTCCTGCGGTGGTGGCGTCGACCGGCACCGGTGCGGTCCCGCACGGAGGGGGCGCCGACCCTGCGGGCGGCTCTCGCCGAGGCCGTGGCGGCGCGGGTCGCCGGCGGCGGGACGGTGAGCTGTGATCTGTCGGGCGGACTGAACTCCACCTCGGTGTGCTGCCTGGCCGCGCGCGGCCCCGCCGACGTGGTCGCGCTCACCGGGATTGCCCGCGATCCCGGTGACGACGACGCCGCGCGGGCCACGTGGGCCGCGGCCACGCTCCCTGGCGTCACGCGCGAGATCCTGCCCGCCGCCGGGCTTCCCCTCGTTTACGACGGCATCGCCGACGCCGACGAACCGCTCGACCGGCCGTTCGTCGGCATCGGCGACCGGGCGAAGCTGCGCGCGGGTCTTGACCGGGTCGCGCTGTACGGGCCGCGGGTGCACCTCACCGGGTTCGGTGGTGACGAGGTCGCCTACGGCTGTCCCGCCTACCTCCCCCGGTTGTTGCGCCGCCGGCCCCGGCGGGCGCTGCACGACCTGCGCGGACACCGAGCGCAGGAGGGCTGGCCGTGGATGGCGTGCCTGCGAATGATGCGGCCGCGCGGCTACCGGGACTGCCTCGCCGACATGACCGATGCGCTCGACCAGGCCCGCCGCGCCACGGTCGGCCACGCGCGCCGTCCGACCGGTTCCGCCGGTTCCGCCGGTTCCGGCCGATCCCACCCGGGCGTCCTGGCCTCGCTCGACTGGGCCTTTCCGCCTGTGGTCCCGGGTTGGCTCACGCCGACGGCCCTCGACCTGCTGGCCGGAGCGTTCGCGGAGGCCGCCCGGCGCGCCCGGCCGCTGGCCGGGACCCGGGACGGCCACGCCGATCTCTTCGCCATCCGCGCCGGCGCGGCGGTGTTCCGGTTGTTCGACCAGCTCGCCGATCCGGTCGGCCCGCCGCTCGCCGCACCCTTCCTCGACGAGCGGGTGGTCCGGGCGGCGCTGGCGGTGCGGCCCGAAGAGCGCACCGGTCCGTGGGAGTACAAACCGTTACTGCAGGAGGCCATGCGCCGGCTGGTGCCGCAGGAATGCCTGCGCCGCGAGACCAAGGCGGATACCGCCGCCGAGGAGGATCAGGGCCTGCGCGCCAGTCAGGACGTCCTGGTGAAGCTGTGCGATGACAGCCCGTTGGCCGATCTCGGCCTGATCGAGCCGGACGCGCTGCGCCAGGCGTGCCGATCTTCGTCCGTACCTGGTCATCGCCACCAGGCGCTGCGACCGACGTTCGCGGCGGACGCGTGGCTGCGGGTGCTCGCGAGCCGGCGGGGCCCTGACCTGAGCTACCGGAGGAGTGAGTGATCATGGTGACGTTGCGGCCTGACGTGGTGCGGGCGCCGACCCAGTACGGAGCGGTTCTCCTCCATATCGACAACGGCCGATACTGGACCCTCAACCCCTCGGGTGACCTGGTGCTGCGGATCCTGCTCGACGGCGGCGACACGGCAGCCGCCGTCCGCGGGCTGTGTGAGACCAGCGAGGTTGACCCGGAGACGGCGCGCCGCGACGTGGAGGGTCTGCTCGCCCAACTCGCGGACGTGGGCCTCATCGAGGCCGAGCCCGAGTCCCGATGGTCACCCGAGACCGAGGCGGTCTGCGATCCCCGGACGCAGGCCCGGTGACCGCGCCGATGGTGGTCGAGCGGCCGGAGGCGAAACCGTCCCTCGCTCGTCGGCTCGGCGCGCTGGTCGCCGTGGGGATCGCGCGGGTGCTCGCGACCCAGTCGCCGGCCCGTATCTGCCGGGTGCTCACGGGGGTGGGCGCGGGCGCCCGCCCGGCCGGCTATGACACCGCGCTCGCCGCCCGGCAGGCGGTGACAGCCGTGAGCCTCACCTGCCGCGGCGCGCGGGGCTGTGTTCCCCGCTCGATAGCGACCGCCCTGCTGTGCCGGTTGACCGGAACGTTCCCGACGTGGCGTGTGGGGGTGCGCACCATCGCGCCGTTCGCCGCGCACGCGTGGGTCGAGGCGGACGGAGTGATCGTCGGGGAGTCGATGCCGGCCGGCTACCTGCGGCCGCTGCTCAGCGTCGGTCCGGGAACGGGAACCGGGCCGCGTCGCGCGGGCGGGCTCCGTGGGAGTGGCGGGCTCCGTGGGAGTGGCGGGCTCCG